>DASQTT010000305.1:0-2173 GCA_035641735.1 Actinomycetota bacterium
GATCGGCTCCCACGTCGGTCCGGCCGTCACGACGATGCGCGTGCCGGCGAGATCGCCCGCCGCGGCGAGCGCATCCTCGATCGCCTGCAGGATGCCCTCGGGCTCGGTCATGCGGCCCGTTCCTACGTCGCCCGCGGCCAGCGACCCGTGCGCCGGTCCGACGATACGAGCCCCTCTCGACGAGAGGGCGCTCACGTTTGCCTGCGTCGCGGGGTGCTCCCACATCCCCGTGTGCATCGCGGGCGCGAGGACGAGCGGGCAGTCGGTCTCGAGCAACGTCGACGTGAGCAGATCGTCCGCGATACCCTGCGCGAGCTTGGCGATCACGTTCGCCGTCGCCGGCGCCACGACGGCGAGGTCGGCCTCGTGAGCGAGCCGGACATGCAGGACGACGCCGGGCTCCTCCCACAGGTCGGTGAAGACCCGGTGATCCGAGAGCGCCGCGAACGTCGCCGGCCCGACGAACCGTTCGGCCGAACGGGTCATCACGACCCGGACGGAGGCGCCCCGCAGGCGAAGGAGCCGCACCAGGATGCACGCCTTGTAGGCGGCGATCCCACCGGTGACGCCGAGGAGCACGCGACGGCCCCCAAGGACGGAGCGCTCGGTCGTCAACGCGGGCCTCCTTCGGCCCCCGACGTTTCGGGGACCTGGGTGCATCGGTTACTTGATGCCGACCCCGTCCGGCCGCTCGGCGTTGATCTTCGCCTCGGCGATCTCCTCGAGCGCGATCGACAGGGGCTTGTTCCGCAATCCGGTTTCGACCAGTGGCGGCACGAACTCGGCGCGGCCCTCGCCCAGCTGGTTGTAGTAGGAGTTGATCTCGCGGGCACGCTTGGCCGACAGCGTCACGAGCGTGTATTTCGAGTCGACCTGGGCGAGCAGGTCGTCGATCTTGGGCTCGATCATGGGCTGGAGGATCCTTTCTCTCCTTTGGCCGTTCCCTCGGCCTTTCCCTCGGGCTGCAGTCCCGGGGTGGCCTCGAGCAGACCATCTACCTGCGGAGACGCATCGATGATAGCAGCGACCTCGTCGGCGGCTCGCTCGGCATCGTCGTTCACGATCACGACGTCGAAGGCCTCGCGCTGCTCGAGCTCCCGATCGGCCTTGGCCAGTCGCCGAGCCAGACCCTCCTCCGTCTCGGTGCCCCTGGAACGCAGCCGACGCTCGAGCTCCTGCATCGTCGGTGGCTCGAGCAGGATCAGGACCGCCCGGGGCATCACCTCGCGCACGTGCCTGGCCCCGGTCACGTCGAGCTCGAGGAGGACGTCGATCCCGGCCCCGAGCGCCCGGCGCACCGGCTCGGCCGGCGTGCCCGAGCGGTGCCCGAAGATCTCCTCCCACTCGAGCAGCTCGTCTGCCTCGATCATCCGATCGAAGGCCTCCTCGGAGACGAAGCGGTAGTCGACGCCGTCGCGCTCTCCCGATCGGGGTGCGCGCGTCGTGGCCGACACCGACAGATGGATCCCGGGATTCCGCTCGCGGATCAGACGGACGACGGTGCCCTTCCCGACCCCGGAGGGTCCGGCGACGACGAACAGCCTCCCGAGCCCGGCGGCCAGCGGTGGCTACTTCTTCGCGAACTCGCCCAGGAGCGACTCGCGCTGCTTCGCGCCGAGACCCCGGACCCGTCGGCTTGCGGAGATGTCCAGACGCTCCATGATCTTGCGCGCCCGGACCTTCCCCACACCCGGGAGCGACTCGAGGACGGTGGAGACCTTCATCTTGCCCACCGTGTCCTCGTCCTGTCTGGACAGCACGTCCCTCAGCGTGAGCTTGCCGGACTTCAGCTGACCCTTCAGCTCGGCGCGCTTCTTCCGCGCGATCGCGGCCTTCTCCAGGGCCTGCTTGCGCTGTTCATCGGTCAGGACGGGTAGGGGCATCACACCACTCCTTCGCTCGGGGGCCGGAAGCCCGCGAGTATAGCCAGGGCCCCACGAGGGCATCAACGCAACTCATGCGCTCTACCTGCAGGTTTCCGATCGACGGCGCCGTCAGCGAACCGTCGCGAGGATGGCACGCGCGACACCCGCCGGGTCCGTCGATCCCGTGATCGGCCGGCCGACGACGAGGTAATCGGCGCCGCGTTCGACCGCTTCCTCCGGCGTGAGGATGCGGAGCTGATCGTGGCCGTTCGACCCGGCCGGCCGGATGCCGGGGACGACGAGACACG
>DASQTT010000306.1:0-4395 GCA_035641735.1 Actinomycetota bacterium
GGCAGCCTCGTGGGGGCCCTGGCTCGCCGGGATCGGT
Organism: Actinomycetota bacterium; assembly: GCA_035641735.1. Lineage (GTDB taxonomy): Bacteria > Actinomycetota > UBA4738 > UBA4738 > HRBIN12 > JAJNBA01. The sequence goes on from DASQTT010000306.1 coordinate 38, forward strand.
GGGGTCGTCTCGGTGGCGGGCGCGATCGCGAGTGGCATCATGGAACGGCATCCCGGGCAGGGTGTTTGACTCCGGGACCGGGCACCTCTTGGATATCCGGAGAGAAGCACCCGGCCGCGCGTGTGCGCGGCGGTTGAAAGGAGCGATGCATGGAAGGATCTGGCTCGTCCGGCTTCGACATGTCGAGGATGTCGACCGCCGAGAAGCTCCTCGCGGGAGGCAGCATCCTGCTCCTGATCGACAGTTTCTTCCCCTGGCAATCCGTCGGCTTCGGCGACCTGCTCGGCGTCGACCTGAACTTCAACATGTGGCAAGGGAGCGGGTCGTTCTTCGGGATCGTCGCCGGCCTCCTCGCGCTCGCGCTGGTCGTCGTCGGGATCGCCTCGATGATGGGTGCGATGTCGAACATGAACATGGGAACGATGACCGCGGACAAGCTGGTCGCGTGGCTGGGCGCCGGTGTGTTCGTCTTCGGCATCTTGAAGTTCATCTTCGCCCTCACGGAGTCGCCCGCCTGGGGTGCGTTCGTCGGGCTCGTCCTGCTCGCGGCGATCGGCTACGGCGCCTGGCAGAAACTGCAGGAGACCGGCGGCCTGTCGATGGGCGGGGGGACATCGTCGGGCGGCGGAACGATGGGCGGACCGCCGCCGAGCTCGCCCCCGCCTCCCTCCGGCGGCATGCCGCCGGCCGGCGGGATGCCACCGGACGACACGACGCCCACGGTCTGAGGATCGCGTCGTTCCCGAGGACCGGGCCCGTCGGGCCCGGTCCTCGTGGTTCCCGGTAGCCTGAACCCCTCGACCCGGAGGAACGCCCGTGAAGAAGTGCCCGTACTGCGCGGAGGAGATCCAAGACGACGCGATCAAGTGTCGCTATTGCTTCAGCGACCTCCGGGGCGACGTCGACACCGCGATGCAGCAACGATCGCAGCCCGCCGCCGTCGGCGGATCGTTCCCGCCGGCGGTCGGGTCGGATCCATCGGCCGGCGGCGGATCGCCGGCCACGTCGGCGCAGAGCGTCCGCTACACGCACTCAGGCTTCCGATACGTCCTCGGGTACGCGGCCGACTCCTTCGGGATCTGGGACCGGCAGGCCGCCGGCGGTGCTCCGGTGGAGACGTTCCCCCGGACGGACGAGGGCTGGCGGAGCGCCTGGATCCGATACGTCTCGCTCGAGCCGAACCACGCGGACGTCGAACAGGCCGGAGGGCAGCCGATGCCGCCTGCCGGCCCGCTCGCGCCGGCGGCGCCCGCCCCGGAAACGGGCGACGACCAGGTCGTGCAGTACACCCACTCGGGGGTGACGTACCTCCTCGGCTACGGCCGCACGTTCTTCGGGATCTGGAAGCGGAGCGATCCGACCACCCCGATCGAGCGCTTCGCGAGGGACGACGCCGGGTGGGCTGCGGCCTGGCGGCGATTCACGTCGATCGAGTCGAACTACACCGAGGTTCGCCTCGGCGGCTCCGGCTCCTCGGCGTAACCCCGCCCCTCGAGCCACCCGCCGACGGCGCCCCCCACGAGGCCCCACGCGGCCGCCGCCGCGACGAGCCACGGCCAGTCGATCCGAAGCGTGAGCGGGACGAGCGCCGGCGCCCGTCCGTCCATGGACGGGATCGCGAACCACGCGCCGGCGACCACGGTCACGGCGAACGCCAATCCCGACGCGGCTCCGAGAGCGACGGCGCGACGGCCGGTGAGGGCCAGGGCGGCACGGCGGCCGCCGATGAACGCCGCGATAGGCGGCACGGTCGACAGCGCCCACAGCCACGGCGACAGCGCGGTCCTCGCCGGGAGGAACGCCGCGCCGACGGAGCCGGGGTCGAGGCTCCACGGGCAGAGCTCGAGGGCCGGGCTTCCTGCCACGAGGTCGAGGCAAGCCCCCGACGCCGGCGCAGCCAGGAGGGCGCTCTGGGTCGGCAACGCCAGCACGTGCACCCCGAAGACCGCGGGCCCGACCGGACCGGCGTCCCGCAGCCACCGCACGTAGGCGCGCGTGGCGGCCGGCTCGAAGGCGGCGATCGCCACGACGCCGACAGCGAGGAGGAGCAGGGCCCAGCCGTACGCGACGAAGCCGCCACGGATCGCGCGCCCCGCCGCGGCGTGCCCGGAAAGCCGGATCGCCGCGCCGAGGCCGGCCGCGATCGCCGCTAGAGCGAACCCCCAGACGGCCGCGTTCACGGGATCGGCGTCGATCCGCGCCCCGAAGACCGGCAGGGAGAGCCGGACCGGCACCGCGACGAGGCCTGCCAGCAGCGCCGCGGCGATGGCGGCGCCCGCCCCGGCCAGCGCCACGGTCGGCAAGCGGCTCCCACCCGCGCGCTGGTCGGCGGCGCGGCGGCCGGCGCGGCCGCAGAGCCAGACGAACGCGACCGTGAGGAGCATCGGGACGAACACCAGCGAGACCTCGATCGGGCTCGACGGCTCTCGGAACCCGGGGATCCCCGGCAAGCGCATCTCCACGGCGGATCGGAGCGACAGGACCGACGCCAGCAGGCCGACCCGCACCCACGTGACGAGGTCGCGCGTGCCCGTCAGGAGATACGCGGTGATCGAGAGGAGCTGGCACGCGACCGCGACCCAGAGGAACGCGGACGCCCCGCCGGCCGCCGCGACGCCGACCACGCGGCCGACCTCTCCCAGCGATCGCCGGCGCGCGGCGGGCGCGCCGGCGCTCACCCCAGGCGCTCCGCGACCAGGTCGGCCACCTGGGACGGGTTCCTGCCGACCGCGGCGCCGACCGCCTCGAGCGCCTCGGCCTTGGCCGCCGCCGTCCCGGTCGAGCCGGTGACGATCGCGCCGGCGTGCCCCATCCGCTTGCCCGGCGGCGCCTCGAACCCGGCGATGTAGCCCACGACCGGCTTCGTCACGCTGCCTTCGATGAAGGCGGCGGCCCGTTCCTCGTCGTCGCCGCCGATCTCGCCGGTCAGCACGATCAGCTCGGTCTCCGGGTCGGCCTGGAACCGCTCGAGCGCCTCCACGAAGCCGATGCCGTGGACCGGGTCGCCCCCCATCCCGACGCAGGTGGATTGGCCGATCCCGCGCGACGTGAGCTCGTGCACGATCTGGTACACCAACGTGCCGCTCCGCGAGACGAGCCCGACGCTGCCCGGCGCGCAGATCTCGCCCGGGATGATGCCGACGTTCGCCGCCCCCGGAGAGATCACGCCCGGACAGTTCGGTCCGACGAGCTCGGTCGACGACCCCTCGAGCGCCCGGTGCACGGTCGCCATGTCGCGCACGGGGATCCCCTCGGTGATGCAGACGACCAGAGCCACCCCCGCGTCGGCGGCCTCCAGGATCGCCTCGGCCGCGAACCGCGGCGGGACGAAGATCATCGAGGTGTTCGCGCCGGTCTCGGCGACGGCGCGTGCCACCGTGTCGAAGACGGGGATCCCCTCGACGTCCTGTCCCGCCTTCCCGGGAGTCACGCCCGCCACCACGTCGGTCCCGTAGTCGCGGTTGCGGAGCGTGTGGAAGGTCCCCTCCTTGCCGGTGATCCCCTGGACCACGATGGTCGTGCGTTGGTCCACGAGGATGCTCACGCCGCGCCCCGCACGAGATCGGCGGCCTCCTCGGCGGCTTCCAGCATGTTCGACGCCGGGACGATCCTGGGGTGGGAGGCGTCGGCGAGGATCCTCCGGCCGTCTTCGGCGTTCGTGCCGTCCAGCCGCACGACGATCGGGACGCGCGCCTCGATCCGTTCGAGGGCCTCCAGGATCCCCCTGGCGACCAGGTCACACCGCGTGATCCCCCCGAAGATGTTCACGAGGACGACCTTGACCGCGGGATCGGACAGGACGACCTCCAGGGACGTCGCCATCTGGTCGGCGGAGGCTCCGCCACCCACGTCGAGGAAGTTCGCCGCCTTCGCCCCCGCCTGCGCAACGACGTCGAGCGTGGCCATCACGAGACCCGCCCCGTTGCCGATGATCCCGACGTCCCCGTCGAGCTTCACGTACTGGAGGTCCTTCTCCTTCGCCCGCCGCTCGACGTCGTCGATCGGGAACTCGGCCTCGAGCTCCTCGAGATCGGGATGCCGCCAGAGGGCGTTGTCATCGATCGTCACTTTCGCGTCAAGCGCGACGACGCGTCCGTCCTCCAGCAGGACGAGCGGGTTCACCTCGACGAGCGTCGCATCTCGTTCGACGAGGAGCTCGTACATCGCGCGGAGGACGTCGGCCGCGCCCTCGCGCGCCTCGAGCGGGAGCGTGCCCACGAGCTCACGGACGTGGTACGAGCGCAGACCGAGGATCGGGTCGACGCGGACGCGACGCAGCGCCTCGGGACGCGTCCGGGCCAGCTCCTCGATGTCGATGCCGCCCTCCGCCGTCATCATCGCGAGGTAGTCCCCCGCCG
>DASQTT010000307.1:0-7378 GCA_035641735.1 Actinomycetota bacterium
GGCGAGGCAGACCTCGTTCACGTAACGGTCGACCAGGCGTCGCAGCGGCGCGGTGCAATGAGCGTAGGGGGCGGCGATCGCGGCGTGCTCCTCATCGGGAGGTGGCTCCCCGTCGAACGCGGTGTACGCGGCGGCGCGGAACAAGACCGCGGCTTCCTGGAGGAAGACCGACTGGGCCGTCGAACGGCTCGCGTCGATCGTCTGCAAGAGCTCCGGATAGGTCATAGCCTCCGGCCAGTCCACACCGAGCCCGGTCGCCACCCGGCGCAGCCGCTCGACGTCGTGCGGATCGGGCGGCGGCATCGTCCGGATCACGCCGACGCGACCGTCGAGCATGACCCGGGCGGCGACCCGTCCGACCAGGAGCGAGAGCTGCGCGTTCCATCGCTCGACCGGAAGCGGCGAGACGAACGCCAGACCGTATTCGCGACCTGCCGGCACGACCTCCTGCGTGGGGAGGCCGAGGCTCGCCCCGCCTCTGGCCCACTCCGCCCGGAGGAGGACCGCGCCGATCTCGGGCAGGGGGCTCAGTCCTGGATCCGCGGTCCCCGCGTCCAGCGACGACTGCGCGGCTGCGTAGGAGAGCTTCGCGCGGCTCGATACCAGGGCACGCTCGACGTGCGCGTCGATCACGGCTCCGTCGTCGTCCACCTCGACGGTCCACACGACGGCCGGACGCGGGCCGTCGGGAAGCAGCGACGCCGCGCCCGCGGACAGCACCGGCGGATACAGCGGGGCGCGGACGTCGGGGCTGTACGCGGTCTCGGCGCGGGCGTGCGCCTCCCGGTCCACGGCCCCACCCGGCACGAGGAACGCCGAAGGATCCGCGATCGCGTACCGGAGCCGGAAGCCGCTGCCGAGTCGCTCCAGATGGAGTGCCTGATCGAGGTCCATCGACTCCGGCGGGTCGATCGTCACGAACGGCACGTCGGTGCGGTCCAGGTCGGGGAGCCGCGGCGACCTTGCCGAGGCCTCGGCCTCTTCGAGCACCTGCGGCGGGAACGCCACGTCGATCCCGATCTCGGCCCGGATCTCCTCGAACCGACCGCGGAGGTCGTCGGCGGGCGCGACGAGCCGGACGACACGCTTGGGCACGTGACGAGGATACGGACGGCTAGGAGAGCATCGTCGCCGTCGCGGACCACACCTCGGCGTCGTCGTCGCGGAACGCCTGGACGGCCGGCATCGTCCTCGGTCCCAACGCCCCGTTGAACCCCGGGAGGGTCCGACGGAGCTGCTCGAGCTCGCGGCGGCTGAACTCGCACGTCGACGTGTTCGGTTCGATCCCGTACAGGGCCGCTCCGTTCAGCCCGAGGATCTTCGCCTTCCGCTCTTTCGTCAGGGGCGGATAGCCGTAGCGCTCGCGGAGCTCCTCGGAGATCTGGAACGTCCGCATCGCCTGGATCAACGGCTGCGGCGACCCGTAGAACAGGCAGTCGGTCCCCCACACGACGTTGTCCTCGCCGACGTACTTCAGGAGCTTCCCGAGGACATGCGCGGCCTGGTCCGGATACCGCATCACGTGCCACCAGGTCGAGCCGATCTCGGCGTAGACGTTCTCGTTCGGGCCGATCCCCTCACGGCGCATCGACGTGATCAGCCGGTTGACGCCGAGGTCGGCCGTCGCCTCGGTGTAGGGCCCCTCCACCGTGCCCGCCTCGAAGCCGGAGTGGTACGCCACGAAGCTCACGTCCGGGTGGCGCCTGGCGGCGGGGCCGATGTCGTCGGGCGATGCGTACGGCGAGCCCAGCGAGAGTCCCTTGTGCGTGCAGATCGTCGGGATCCCGAGGTCGACCGCCTTGCGGATGAACCGCTCGCCGAGGTCCCCGCCGTCGCGATCGTCGAGCCACCACGCGTTGCCGTCGCCCGTGAACGCGTCCGGGAAGTGCGTGAACGTCTTCCAGGCGGCGACCGGATAGCGCCCGGCGACGTGCTCCATCGCGTCCAGCGACGCCGCCTGCGTGCCGACGTTCGGCAGCGCCTGTGCGTGCAGGAGGATCCGCTCGTCGCGGCAGAGTCCGTCGACCGTGCGGCGCGTGACGTCCATGATCTCGTGGGACTGCGGGCTGCCTTCGGGGAAGATCGGCAGCGACGACAGGACGAGCATGTTCGTGTCCGAGCGCAGGAACATCAGCTCGAGGAAGTGCTCGATCGAGTAGCAGACCCGCGGGTCGTCCTCGCCGCAGTCCTTCTGCGGGAAGCTCTGCCAGAAGCTCTGGCCGTTCAGTACGGGGTTGAGCTGGTACTCGAGGAGGTGGCCCTGGATGTCGAAGACGAACTCCTCGCCGCCGAGCGCCTCGTAGGCGCTCGGCGGCTCCATCGAGGCCGACGGGGGTATCTCGTAGGTCCCGCCCGGCTCGCTCGTCGTCCTCGACGGGTCGGCGCGATGCTCCTCACGAGTGCAGGCGTTCAGCGCGAGGAACGTCGTCGCGGCGCCGGCAGCCGACAGGAGGAACTCGCGGCGGCTCATGCCCAGGCGGCGGGCGTTCCGCTCGCTGTCCTCCCGCGCCCGGCGGATCGTCTCCTGCAGGACGGGCGGCAGGACCGGCTCCGGATCGTACTCGGCGTTCGACGCCGGTCCGAAGTCGATCGGGAGGCCTGGATCTTCCTCGGCCCAGTCCCTCGGCGGCTGCGTCGGTCCGTCCGTCTGCGTCATCTGGCCGCGTTCCTTCCGCTCGGGAACGATACGGGCCGGATGCCCCGGGGGTTCCGCTACGGACGCAGGGTTCCGCCGATCGCGATCCGTCCCGGCTCGCCGGTGACCACGTTCCCGATCCGAGCGAACGGCACCCCGTGCTCCCGGAAGGCCTGCTCGATCGCCCGCTCGTGCTTGCCTGCGATCAGCAACCCGCCGGAGGTCTGCGCGTCCGCGAGGACGAGGCGCTCGGGCTCCGACAGCTCGCCGAAGTCCGTCGCCGGTCGCACGTGGGCGAGGTTCCGCTTCGTGCCGCCCGGCACGACGTCGGTCCGTGCCAGCCCGAGGATCCTCGGATCGAGCAGCGGCACGGCGCCCGCGTCGACCTCGGCCGCCGCTCCCGACGCCAGGAGCATCCGGTGGAGGTGGCCGAGGAGCCCGAACCCGGTGACGTCGGTCGCCGCGTCGACCCCCACGTCCTGCATCGCCTCCGTGGCGGCCCGGTTCGTCGTCGTCATCAGCGAGACCGCGGCCGCGATGAGGTCGTCGTCAGCGACCCCGCGCTTGATGGCCGTCGAGACGATGCCCAGGCCGAGCGGCTTCGTCAGGTACAGCGCGTCGCCCGGCGACGCCGTCGAGTTCCGCACGACGTCGGAGGGCTCCACCCGACCCAGGACGACCATCCCGTACTTCGGCTCCGGATCCGTGATCGAGTGGCCGCCAGCCACGGCGACGCCTTCGGCGGTGGCGAGGTCGATCCCGCCCTGCAAGACCCGTCCGAGCAGCTCGAGCGGGAGGTCGTCGACGGGCCAGTTCACGATGTTCAACGCCAGGAACGGTCGTCCGCCCATCGCGAACACGTCGGACAGCGCGTTCGCGGCGGCGATCCGTCCCCAGTCGTACGGGTCGTCGACGATCGGCGTGAAGAAGTCGAGGGTGGCGATCAGGCCCTCGCCGGACGGGAGCCGATAGACGGCGGCGTCGTCGCCCGTGTCCGCGGCGACGAGCAACTCGTCCGAGCCCGCCGGCAGCGAGATCCCGCCGAGCACCGTCCGGAGGTCATCGGGGCCGAGCTTGCAGCCGCAGCCGGCGCCGTGGCTGAAGCTGGTGAGCCGCCGCGCCGGCGCGGCGACGGCCTCACTCGCCATCGGGAGTGCCGGGCTCGGTCCCCATCGCGTGGTAGCCGCCGTCGACGTGGATCAGCTCGCCCGTGATCCCCGTCGACAGGTCGGAGAGCAGGAACGCGACCGCACCCGCCACGGGGCGAGGGTCGTTCGGATCCCAGCCGAGCGGCGCTCGGTCCGCCCAGCCGCCGGCGATCCGGTCGAAGCCCGGGATCCCCTTCCCCGCCATCGTCTTCATCGGTCCGGCGGAGACCGTGTTCACGCGGATCCGTCTCGGACCGAGATCGCGGGCGAGATAGCGTGTCACCGATTCGAGGGCAGCCTTCGCGACGCCCATCCAGTCGTAGATCGGCCAGGCGACGCGCGCGTCGAAATCGAGCGAGACGATCGACCCTCCGTTCGACTCCATCAGCGGCAGCATCCCCGCCGCGAGCTCCTTCAGGGAGTAGGCGCTGGTCCGGATCGCCGTCGCGACGCTCTCCCACGGGGTGTGCAGGAAGTTGCCACCGAGCGCGTCCTGCGGCGCGAAGGCGATCGCGTGGAGGAACCCATCCAGTGTCCGCCATCGTCGCCGGAGCTCCTCGCGGACGGCATAGATCTGCTCCGGCTCGTTCACGTCCATCTCGAGCACGTCCGGCGGGTCCGGCAGGCGCTTCGCGGTCTTCTCGGTGAGGCTCACCGTGCGACCGAAGTTCGTCAAGACGATCTCGGCACCCTGCTCCTGCGCGACCTGCGCGGCGGAGAAGGCGATCGACTGCGGCGTCAATACGCCGGTGACGAGTAACCGCTTGCCCTCGAGGAGCATCGCGACAACCTTACTCGGCGCCGCTCGCCACCTCCCAGGCGATGGAACCCTCGTCGTCGACCTGCGTCACGACGATCCGGATGACGTCGCCGAACGGATCCGTCGCGGTGCAGCGGAACGTATCGCCCGGGCGGACCTCGATGCCGTTCGGGCACTCGACGCGGATCCCGTGGACGTCGAGGGTCTCGGAGACCTCGCCGGCGAGGCGTCGTTCGAGCTCGCCGATGCGCAGCGTACGAGGGACGCAGCTCCCGATCCCCAGAGGCACCGCCAGCAGGAGCGCGAGGAAGACCCGTCGGCTCGCTCCCCGGAGCACCACGCGGAGCGTAGCATCGGGCGCCATGGACCTCGGTCTCGCGGGGAAGGTGGCGCTCGTCACGGCGGCCTCGCGGGGGCTCGGATTCGCGTCGGCGAAGGCGCTCGCGGACGAAGGCGCGAACGTCGCGATCTGCGCGCGCAACGAGGAAGGGCTCCGAGCGGCGGCGGAGACGCTGGGGTCCGAGGTCCTGACAGTCACTGCGAACGTCACCGAGTCGGACGCGCCGCGCCGGCTCGTGGAGGCGACCGTCGAGCGGTTCGGCGCGCTCCACGTCCTGGTGGCGAACGCCGGCGGCCCGCCGAAGGCGCGGGCGATCGACGTCGACGACGCCACGCTCCAGGCGGCGATCGAGGCCAACCTGATGACGTCGGTCCGGCTCGTCCGCGAGTCGCTCCCGCACCTGCGGGCAGCCGGCTGGGGCCGGATCTGCCTGATCACGTCGAGCGCGGTGAAGCAGCCAATCCCCGAGCTCGCCACGTCGAACACTGCCCGGACGGGACTGTGGGGGTGGGCGAAGACGGCGGCCCAAGAGCTCGTCGACGAGGACATCACCGTGAACCTGGCGTGCCCCGGCCTCCACCGGACCGGTCGGGTCATAAAGACCGGCATGCACGGCAGGATGGGCGACCCGGACGACTTCGGGAAGGTGGTCGCGTTCCTCTGCTCGGAGCCGGCGAAGTTCATCTCGGGGGCGGCGCTGCAGATCGACGGCGCGAGTACGGTGGGCCTCCTGTGACGGACACGGCGAGACCTGCCGCTGCGGCCGAGGGGGTGGGCGAGCGAGCCCGGGCGCTGGCGGACCGCTTCTGGGAGGAGATCCTGGAGCGAGAGCCGGTCTTCGCGACGGCGATCGGCGACGAGCGGTACGACGATCGCCTCCCGGACATCGGCGAGTCGGGCCGGGCGCTCGCCGAGACCCGGAACCGAGCAGCGCTCGAGGAGCTCGCGGCGCTGGACCGGTCTGCGCTCGACGCCACGCTCCGCACGACGCTCGACGTCCTCGAAGCGATCGCCACCCAGGTGCTGGAGGCGGTGGAGCTGCGGACCGACCGGCTGTACATGGCGAACCACTTCGTCGGCCCCGGGGTCCTTCTGGGAGACCTCGCGTCGGTCCAGCGCACGGACACGCCCGAGCGGCTCGATCGGTACGAGATGCGGCTCCGCGGGCTCCCCGGCTACCTCGAGGCCTGCGCGGAGATCGCCCGCGAGGGGATCGCCACGGGCGTGGTGTCGCCGAGGATCGTCGTGGAGCGGGCGATCGCGCAGCTCGACCGGATCCTGCAGACCCCGGCGGACGACTCCCCCCTCCTCGGCGCGATCGCGGAGGACGACGGCGACGCGCGGGAGCGGATCGCCTCGCTCTGGACCGAGGCCGTGGCGCCCGCGTTCGGGCGCTACCTGGACGTCCTGCGCGAGTACGCGCCGCACGCGGCCGAGGACCATGCCCTGAGCGCGCTGCCCGGCGGCGACGAGCTCTACGCCGCCGAGATCCGTTCGTGGACGACCCTGCCGCTCGATCCGAAAGAGCTCCACGAGCTCGGGCTCCGCCGGTGGGACACCATCCAGGCCGAACGCGTCGAGGTCGCCGGCGCGCTCGGCTACGACGATCCGGCGGCCGCGATCGCCGACCGACGCGCGTCCGGCGCGGACACACCGGCGTCGGCCGAGGCGCTCGTGTCGCTCGTCGAGGATCAGGTCGCGAGGTGCTGGGACGCCGCGCCGGGCTGGTTCGGCCGCCTGCCGAGCGCGAACTGCCGCGTCAAGGAGATCGAGGCCTACCGGGCGGCCGACATGGCGCTGGCGTTCTACCTCCCGCCGTCCGGCGACGGCGAGCGGCCGGGCACGTACTACATCAACACGCACGACCTCCCGGACAAGTCGCTGCACCAGATCGCCGCGGTCACGTATCACGAGGCCAATCCCGGCCACCACTTCCAGATCGCGCTCGAGATGGAGTTCGAGGACCGGCCGGCGCTCCGGCGCTTCGGCGGGCTGCTCGCCGGATCGGCGTTCGCGGAAGGATGGGGCCTCTACAGCGAGCGCCTCGCCGACGAGATGGGGCTGTACCGCGACGAGTGGGAACGCCTCGGGATGCTCACAGGCCAGGCGCACCGGGCCGCCCGGCTGATCACCGATACGGGACTCCACGCGCTTGGCTGGTCGCGCGAGGACGCGATCGCCAAGCTCGAGGCGAGCGGCCTGCCACGCGGCGAATCCGAGACCGAGGTCGACCGATACATCGCGCTGCCCGCGCAGGCCCTCGCCTACATGACCGGCATGAACGAGATCCAGGAGGCACGGCGCCGAGCCGAGGAGCGCGGGGGCTTCGACATCAAGGCGTTCCACGACCGATTGCTGGCGCTCGGCCAGCTCCCGCTCCCCGCGCTCCGCCGCGAGCTCGCCTAGGGCTTCTTCATCTGGGGGCTACGCTCGCGCTGATCGCGCTCGCTGCTTGAGCCCCCAGACCCCCGCTCCTGGGGGCTACGCTCGCGCTG
>DASQTT010000308.1:0-2741 GCA_035641735.1 Actinomycetota bacterium
GCCATCAGCTTCCCGGTGAGCGCGAAGCGGATGGCGAGGACCGCCCAGATCCCGCCGAGGACGGTCCCGACGACCACCAGGAATCCCCCGATCCATCTGGCCGCTCTCTCGACCCGGAACGCCGCCGCGACCGCCTTGATGTCCAGGCTCGACGCGGCGAGCGCGGTTGCCCAGATCGAGAGCGTCAGCAGCGCGATGTGGAGCAGGAAGACGTCATTGAACGCCGCGCCGAACACGTAGTAGGCGTAACTGTAGACGCCGTAGGCGAGCGCGCCGATCCAGATCGCCCGCGCTGTCATCGAGCCTCGGATCGAAAGGACCAGCGATCCGACAAGGACGGGAACGACCAGGACGAGCGTGGTGAGGTCTCCCCCGCGGAACGCCTCCCGTGCCCAGGAGCCGTCCCGGTACAACCCGTCGATCCACAGGCCTGCCCCGGACGCCACCACCATGAGCGCGGCGATCACGCCTGAGAGGCCGTACGCGATGCGTTGGACCCGCGAGGACGCTCGCTGGCGCTCCGTCGGAATCCGTCCCTCGACAACCGCGATCCGCTCATCTCGCACCGCTGTCTTCACCATCGTTCTCACCCTCCGATCGCTCACAACCTCTCGTCTTCAGCCGGTCCCGGCATGGGCGGAAGGTCCCTGTGCACTGGGGCCGAACGGCCGCTGCACCTCCCCATATCGCGCCGCAGGCTGTCTCCATGGAAAGGGAGGTGGAGACGATGCAGACAATGCAAAGAGGGATCGACATCCCCGAGTTGGAGCGGCTCGAGCCGGTCCACACGAGGGGGCTGCAGAGGGTCGTCGGCGTGCTCCGGATCGCGATGGGCTGGACGTTCCTGTGGGCGTTCCTCGACAAGGCCTTCGCGCTCGGGTTCTCGACCGGCCGGGTCCTCGACGAGGCCGGCCAGACCGTGAAGATCGACTTCTTCGGTCCGGACGCCTGGATCAACGGGGCGAGCCCGACGGCCGGCGCGGTCGGCTTCGCACTGAAGGGCCCGTTCGCGGACAACATCCAGGCGATCACCGGCTTCCAGATGACCCAGGCCGGGCCGCAGGTGGCGGGCTGGCTCGACTGGGTCTACATGGTCTCCCTGCTGCTGATCGGGCTCGGGTTGATCACGGGCGTGATGACGCGGCTCGCCGCGGTCGGCGGGATCATCTGGATGGCCACGTTCTACCTCGGGACCGCCATCTGGCCCGAGCACAACCCCTTCCTCGATGACCACGTCGTCAACGGGATCGTCCTGGTCGCGTTGATCCTGGCGAACGCCGGACGCTACTACGGCCTCGGGAAGACCTGGCAGCGGCTCGACCTGGTCAGGGAACGGCGGTACCTGCACTGAGCCGACCAGTTCCGCGAAGGGAGAAAGGGCGGAGGAAGCTCCGCCCTCTTCTTCGTCTCGCCTCCTCATGTCGTCCAGCGTGCGGACGGCCTCGGGATCTCACGTGACCGACCCGTTGGTCCTGGGAGACCCGGGACGGTGGCCCCATGTCGCATCGTCCGAACCGTTCGAGGCTGACGGCGGGAGGAAAGGAGGCGGGCGAGATGTTCTCGTTCAAGAACTGGGTCGCTCTCGGGTTGTTCCTGTTCGGCAGCACGTTCCTCTGGATGACGCGGGACTTCCTGGCGAACCCCCGTGAAGGAACCGGGGCTCTCTGGTCGGTCGTCCAGGTGCTCGTGCTCGTGGCGATCGTCGGCTTCACGGTGGCCGCCTGGGGGCTCTTCAAGGAAGCGTCGTGGTGGGAGCCGGTCGCGGTCGCTTCGGCGATCGTCGGTTTCGCCGCCCTCGTGCCGTACGCGATCGGCGTGCGGCAGGTCGGCGATGCGGGAGACGCCGGCGTGCAGCTGAACATCGCCATCCACGCCGTGGGCATCGCAGCGGTGTTCGTCGTTGCCCTGGTTCCTGTCGTCCACGAATGGATCGCTCGGAGGATCTGAACGGACTGAGGAGCCAGCTCCTCGAAGAGATCGCACCTGGAGGTGAGTTCGATGACGGTCACCCTGTCATCACGAGCACGGCCACTCGATCGGAACCACGAGTCTCATGGCTCGACTTCGGTCGAACCTGCATCTCGTGGCGATGTCATCTCGCGTGCGTGGCGGAGTCGCACGACGACAAGAGCCTGCTGATCGCTGGGATCGCTGCAACGCTGGCGTGTACGTCGTTGGAGATCTGATCTCAGGTTTCGTCTACGACGCGTCCCGACCGTACAGTTTCAGGGACCAGTGGATCAGCAGTGACCGCGATGCGCCGCGCTCGCGCCGACTTCGGCCCTGAGAACGCGACGCAAGTGGCAGCGAAGCCGCCGACGCGCGACCGGACCGGGAAGCGCCTAGCCGATGAGCTCCGGAGAAACCGGGTCGCGGTGCAGGTCCGGTGGGACTTCAGGTTGCGGAGGTCCAGGACTAGCCTTGGGCTTCCTCAGCCGAGAAGGTCGCCTGCGGGTCACGGGTCCTTCGGTACATCGAAGCGCCGCCGGGAGTTCGATGGGTCTAGCCGCGACGGCGGACCAGCAGGATCACGACTACCACCACGATCACGACGAGCACGAGTGATCCTCCTGTCAGGAGGTTGTCGTTCCCCTCGTTCCCAGCGTCTTCACATGCCGCCAGCAGCACAGCCAGCGGCGCCGCCGAAAGAAGTCTCTTCATGTGGAACCACTCCTTCTCTCCGGTAGATGCGTTCATCCCTCCGTACCCGAAGCGAGGGTGTCCGAATCGGTGCCGATGGA
>DASQTT010000309.1:0-5483 GCA_035641735.1 Actinomycetota bacterium
CGGCCGCCGCCTCCGCGTCGGCCTCGCCCGTGAGCGCCAGCGCCTCGCGCTCGTTCACGACGAGCACGTCGCCAGGTGAGGTATCGGCGGGCGGTCGCGCTCCGGCCTCGATCTCGATCGATCCGGTGACGAAGCACACCCTGACGTCCGGAGGCCGCAGGTGGGCGCGGCCGAGGGAGAGCACGACGGTTCCCGCGCCGACGGCTGCGATGTCCTCCACGGAGATCGCGCCGTCGCCCGGCGCCGTCGCCATCGCGACGCCGCCTGCCGACGAGAGGATCGCGGTCGCCGCCGCGTGCTCGGCGGGCGAGCCCACCCACGGCACGCCCTCTCGCTCGAGGAGCTCCGCGACGATCCGGCCTCCCAGGTCGCCGGGTCGCGGCGCGACGAGCGTCGCCGGCACGCCCAGGCGGACGAGGCCGATCGCCTGGATCGCGGTCCCGCCCGCAACGACGTGCAGGCCGCGTCCGACGACCTCGTCGCCGGCCGCCGGAAGCCGAGGCAGGCCCTCGAAGACCAGATCGAGGAACGGGGCGCCGACGACGGCGACCGACGCGCTCATCGGAGCCTCTCCGCGAGCGTCGTGTGTCGTTGCAGGTATGCATCGAGCATCTGTGCGGCAACGTCGCGCGTCGGGACGACCGGATGCGCGGCGATCGCCTCGAGCGCGAGGCGGCGCGAGCTCTCGAGCGCGGCACGGAGCGTCAGACGCTCGACCTCCTTGATCCGCCGGACGAGCTCCGCGGCGTCGTCCGGGAGCGAACGGCCGGGCAGCGGCCGGACGCCGTCGCGTGACACCTCGCACGTGACCTCGGCGATCTCGCCATCCTCGACGCCGTCGAGCCGGTCGCCGCTCGGCGCGTCGAGGATCAACCGGGTCGGCTCCGCGGCCGCCGATGCCGCGAGGAAGTCGACGGCCACCCCCGCGTATCCCTCGTCGCCCGGACCGTCGTCCCGGCCGGACGCCGGCCCGGTCGGAGGCGCCGAGCCGGCGGTTGCCCATCCCTCGGCGAGGTACGTCCCGTGACGCGCGTCGCGCGCCCGGCGCCACGCCGCCAGTGCGTCGGCGGGCGCGTCGGGCGACGCCTCGAGGAAGAAGGCCCGTTGCTGGGCCTGGACGATCGCGCCGCGGGCGCCGTCACGCCGGAACGCCTCGGTGATCTCCCGGGCGCGGTCCAGGTACACCAGGTACTCGTTGGGGATCGCGCCGAGGGCGCGGAGCCGTTCGGAACCGAACAACCGCGCCTCCTCGATCCGTGCCAGTCGGTCGTCGTCGGCCAGGAGCCCGGGCAGCGCGTCCTCGCCGTCGGCGGTCCGGGCGGCCAGCAGCCAACCGAGGTGGTTCAGACCGGCGTAGTCGAACGCCAGTGCGTGGGGCGACCGTCCGAGGGCCGCGGCGACCCGAGCGCAGAGCGCAGCCGGCGAGTCGCAGATCCCGACCGCGCGTTCGCCCAGGACGTCGCGGACCGCCTGGGTCACGATGCCCGCGGGGTTCGTGAAGTTCACGAACCAGGCGATCGGGGCGCGCTCGCGGACCACGTCCGCGATCGCGCGCATCACCGGGACCGTCCGCAGGGCGAACACGATCCCGCCCGGGCCGACCGTTTCCTGGCCGAGGACCCCGAGCGACAGCGGGACCTCCTCGTCGATCGTGCGGGCCTCACCTCCGTCCACGCGGATCGCCGTCAGCACGGCGCCGGCGCCGTCGACGGCGTCCTCGAGCACCGTCGTCGTCCGTAACGGCACGGCCGTGCCGCCGCGCTCGCGATCGAGTCCCGCGATCACGGCGCCGATCGTCGCCAGCCGGTCGGCGTCCGGGTCGTGCAGCACGATCTCGTCGATGCCGACCCGATCGGCCACGCGCACGAGGCAACCGTGCAGCGTCGGGGTCCGGAACCCACCGCCTCCGATCACCGCCGTCTTCATCGCGAAGAGGCCCGCAGCACGGCGCCGAGCCACGCTTCGTCGAACGCCGCCGCGTCCACGTCGGTCACGAGCCGAACGGGTGGCGCGCCGTCGGCGATCGAGAGGTGGAGCAGTCCGTCGCGGAGCGTCCGGGCGACCGGCAGCTCCTGGATCGTCACGCCGTCCCAGCCGGCCGCCACGGCACACGCGAGGGGGTCGTACTGGAAGTTGAGCAGGTCGTCGGGCAGGCGCGGGAACGTTCGGCCGAGCTCGTCCATCCGCTGGGCGTCGGCGAGCGCCTCAGACTGATCCGCGAGGAGTCGCGCCAGGGCCCCCCCGCCGCGGAGGGCGTCGAGCTGCGAGCGCCGCACGGTCACCAGCGCGCACGGAGCGAGCGGAACGACCAACGGGTGACATCGCTCGAGGACCACGGCCGCGGCGAAGGTGTCCTGCTGCACGTTCGCGTCGATCGCCGGCTCCCACGGTGGGTACCCCTCACGCATCGGGGGCACGTGGCCGCCCATCACCACGAGCTCCGTGGACGCGAGGAGTCCCGGCCGCGCCGCCTCGACCAACGCGAGGTTCGTCCACGGCCCGATCGCGGCGATCGTGTCGCCCCGCTCCGCCGCCGCCACGAGCGCATCCACCGCCGCTCCCGGCGGCGACGGCCGGGGCTCGAGCGGCTCCGGCCAGTACTGCGCCGGGATCCAGAGCTCGATCGTGAAGCCGGCGAGCGAGCCGGCGGCGCCGGCGATCACAGGGACGTCGGCGCGGCCGGCCAGCGCCAGCGCGTACGCGGTCATGGCGGCCCGGCGCCCGTTCGGGTCCGAGACCGTCGTCACGCCGGTGAGCTCCACCTCCGGCCATCCCAGCAACATCGCGAGCGCGGAGAGGTCGTCGGTGTCCGATCCGAGATCGGTGTCGAGGTGGATCCGTTTCACGACGACGCGCGCACGACGAGCGTCGCGGGCAACTGCACGTCGCGCGCCGCTCCCCGGTAGGCGCCCGACATCCGCTCGCCGAGCAACCGGCCGGCCTCCTCGCCGGTCTCGAACGCGGGGTTGCGGACGGTCGTGAGCGGCGGCGTCGTCATCGCGGCCTCCTCGATGTCGTCGAAGCCGACCACGGCGAGGTCGTCGGGGAGGCCGAGGCCTCGTTCGTGTGCGGCGTCGATCACGCCGATCGCGCTGCGGTCGTTCGAGCAGAAGATCGCCGTCGGACGCGGATCGCTCCGTAAGAGCCGGCGGAGCGCGCTCGCCCCACCCTCCCTCGTCCAGTCGCTGCGGACGAGATGCGTGCTGGGCGGCTGGATCCCCGCCGTTTCGAGCGCTCGCAGGTACCCGTTCCGCCGCGACGTGCCCGACCCCGCGGGGCCGTCGACGATCGCGATCGCCCGGTGGCCGTGCTCCACCAGGTGCATCGTGGCCTCGAAGGCGCCGTGCTCGTCGTCCGGCCGGACCGAGTCGACGCCGGGATGCGCGCCGGGCGAGCCCCCGATCCACACCATCGGCACGCCGCCGCGGGTGATCGACATCACGTCGTCGACCCCGATGTGGAAGGAGTCGAGGACGATCCCGTCCACGCGCCGGTCGAAGACCTCGGCCAGGAAGTCGAGCTCGCGCTCGGTGTCGCCGTCGCTGCTGCAGATGAAGGTGCGGTATCCGGTCTCGGCGAGCGCGTGCTCGAGGCCACGCGACAGGACCGGATAGAAGGGGTTGGTGATGTCCGGGATGATCAAGGCGACGACGTGGGTGCGGCGGGTCCGCAGGCTGCGCGCCACTCCGTCCGGCCGATAGCCGAGGTCCGCGATGGCGGTCTCGACCCGGGATCGCGTCTCCGTCGAGACGGGCCGGTTCCCGGAGATGACGTGCGACACGGTGGTCTTGCTGACCCCGGCGAGCGAGGCGACATCGCCGATCGTGACGCGCCGGCCGGGCGACGCAAACCGATTCACATCGCGCAGCCTCCTGCGTCGATCCGAACCTGTCAATCGAACCCTCCCGCTCGTCGGCGGCCTGGCGCGGTGCGAACGCGCCGTCGCTCCGTCGGGACCGACGCACGGAGACCGATCGCACCGAGCGATCCGTTGCCTTGACAGAGTCACCCCGGTCGTTCCATGCTCCCGACGTCTGTACAAATCGGTTTGCGATGGTCCGGGGATGGCCGGTCGTCCGGCCTGCGGATCGGGAGGGGGCCTTGCGGTGAGGATCCGGAAGAGCACCGTTGGACGTCGCTCGTCGCTCACGATCGCGATCTTCGCGTTGATCGCGGCCGCGTGCGTGAACACGGGCGGAACGAACGGCGACACCGTCAGTCCCGGGCAAGAGGTGAAGCCCATCACGCCGACCGTCCCGACGGAGGACGTGACGATCCGGTTCACGGTCTTCTCCAGCGTGGCGGAGTCACCGCAGATGAAGAAGTTCGAGAAGACGTTCGAGACCGAATATCCGACGATCGACGTGAAGTTCGAGGGCGTCGGACCGGGCCAGGCGCGCGAGAAGCTCCTGACGGAGATCGCCGGCGGGAACGCGCCCGACGCCGGGTTCGTCGACGCCGGGTTCGTGCAGGACCTCGCATCGCGCGGGGCTCTGGTGAACCTCGACGGCTACATCGCGGGGAGCGACACGGTCGCCGCGGAGGACTACGTCGAGGGCTTCCGCAACACCGCACTCCTCGAGGGCAGCATGTACGGGCTGCCGTTCGACGGAGAGACGACGGGGCTCTTCTACCGCACCGACCTGTTCGCCGACGCCGGCATCGAGGGGCCACCGCAGACATGGGCGGAGTTCGAGCAGACGGCCGCCGCCCTGACCCAGCCCGCGGAGAACCAGTACGGCGTCGCGATGTTCTCCCAGGAGGCCGCGTACTACTTCTATCCATGGCTCTGGCAGGCGGGCGGCGACCTGCTCTCGCCGGACGGCCAGGACATCGCGTTCGACAGCCCGGAGGGGATCGAGGCCGCGGAGTTCTACGTGGAGCTCGCGAGGAAGTACGCGCCGCCCGACTACGTGCCGTCGAACTCCTGGGACGGCCGGGTCACGTTCGCGAGCGGCAAGGCCGCGATGTACATCGCCGGGAACTGGTTCGCCGGCAACACGCTCCTCGAGTTCCCCGACATCGAGGGGCAGTGGGCCAGCGCCCCGTTGCCGCGCGGCGACGCGGGGTGCGCGACGACGCTCGCCGGCGACAGCCTCGTCGTCCTGGAGGGCAGCGAGCAGCAAGACGCGGCGTGGCTCTGGATCGAGTTCCTGTCCCGCCCGGAGAACATGGAGACCTGGACGATCGGCGAGGAGACCACGACGCTCCTGCCGCCGCGTCAGTCGATCCTGCAGTCCGACGCGCTGACGTCGCACAACAAGGAGTTCCTCCAGGGCTTCGCCGACGACATGGCGTGCGCGGTCGTCGACACCGTCGAGCAGCCGAAGTATCCGGAGATCGAGCTGGTCCTGAACGAGGAGCTCGGCGCGGCGATGATCGGCGAGCAGACCGCAGAAGAGGCGATCCAGCGGGCCGCGGAGCGGGGCGAGGAGATCCTCGACTCGTAGGCACGGAGAGACCCCGGACGCGCGACCACCGCG
>DASQTT010000310.1:0-13469 GCA_035641735.1 Actinomycetota bacterium
CCGCGCCGCTGCCGCCGTGGCCCGGTCGGAGCCTCGACGAGATCGCATCGCACCTGGACAGCGGATGCGAGTGGCTCATCACGAGCGGCGTCCTTCCCACCGAGATGGTCAGGCGCAACCGCCGGATCGCCGAGGCTGCCCTCCGACCGTGGACACCCGTGTTCGCGCACGGCGACCTGCAGATCAGCCATGTGTTCGTCGAGGGTGACGAGATCACCGGCGTGGTCGACTGGTCCGAGGCTGCCCGGGGCGATGCCCTGTACGACCTCGCCAGCTTGACGCTCGGACACGAGGAACACCTTGCGGACGTGGTCGCCGGCTACGGCACCGACGTCGACCTCGACGTGATCCGGGCGTGGTGGTCGCTGCGAAGCCTGCGGGCGGCCCGCTGGCTGATCGAGCACGGCTTCGACCCGTCAACGCCAGGCTGCGAGTTCGACGTGTTGAGATCGGCGACTTAGAACATCGGGTGCGCGTTGGCGCTCTCCTCCGGGAAGGGCTGCAGCACGTCCCAATGCTCAACCACCTTGCCGTCCTCGAGCCTGAAGAAATCCGCCGCAACCGTGCCGCGATCGTCTGGCGTGAACTTCAGCAGGCTATGGGTGATCACGATGTCGCCGTCGGCGAACACGCGCCGGATATCGACACTCGCCTCCGGAAATGCCCGAACGAACCCGATGAACGCCTCCGGACCGTCCGGTGCTTGAGGGTTGTGTTGGATGTACTCCGCGCCGACGTACTTCTCGACCGCTTGCTCCGGCTCCTTGCCGTTGAAAGCGAGCTCGTAGAACTCGACGACCGTCCGCTTGTTCGCCTCCAGATCCACGTCGGCATCCCCTTCCCGTGGCCGACGGGCACCGTCTTCCGGTGCGGAACCGCGTTGGCCTCACCCCGTCACAACCATGCCCTATTCCCTGAGCCAGCGACGGCGCCGCGAAGAACTTCGACCTCGTAGGCCCGACTTCCCGAAGTCGCACTGGCAACGAAGTAGCTCCTTCAACCGCTCGACCGCCAGATCGATCCCGCAGCGGTCCGCTCACTGGCGGGAGCTATGGTGAAGTCGTCCTCGGGAGAGGGAGTCGGCATGGCCGGAGGCAAGGCGCGCCTACCACCGAGGTGGTTCATCGTGACCTTCTGGCACGGGCATCGACTGTTCGTCCGGGCCACCGGGGGGCGAAAGGGGCTGTGGCCTCCGCGCCCGGGGAAGTATGGCGCGCTGCGCCTCACCACGAGGGGCCGGCGCAGCGGCGAGTCGCGGAGCGTGATCCTCGGCTACTACGAGGATGGGCCCAACCTCGTCTCGATGGCCATGAACGGCTGGGGGGCGGCCGAGCCGGCCTGGTGGCTGAATCTGCAGGCCACTCCGGAGGCGGTCGTCGAGCTAGCCGGAGGGATCCGGCGCGAGGTACTCGGGAGGGCCGCGGTGGGCGAGGAGCGTGAGCGGCTGTGGCGGCTCTGGAGTGAGCTGGACAAGAACCTCGACGACTACGCCGCGCGACGCCCACAGGGAACGGCGGTCGTCGTCCTCGAGCCGCGCGTGGCGGCCGATTGAGTCCTTCGCAACGCGATCCCCAGTCCATCGCTGCGTGCAGACCCGCGATCAGCGGCTCCCGAGTCTTCTCGGTAGGGTCTCGCTCGGGTGACCCAGCGTGACCTCCCTCGGCGGCGCCCCAACGACTACGTGCTTGGCGGCGCGGATCGGATCAGCTGGTCCGCGACCCCCTCCGGATCGGCGAGCGGCACGAGGTGACCGCCCGGGATCGTTTCGGCCTCGATGCCGAGGCGTTCGCTGGCGACCCGCCGCTGGAACGCCTCCGGGAACAGACGGTCGTCTCGGCCGGCGAGCACGCGGGTCGGCGTTGCCGGCCATTCGGCCAGCGGCCACGGCTGCGTCATCGGGGTCCACGACTGCCCGGCGTCTCCGCGACGCTCCGCCTCCTCGACGACGTCGAGCGGGACGTCGTGGAAGTACAGGACCCTGTCGTCCGAGGCCTCCTCGGGCGTGACGCCGATCGTCGCCAGGTACTCGAGCTGGGCCTCGCGCTGGCCGGTGCTGGACCACCACGCCTCACCCGTCTCGCCCGGCGCCGGGATCATGGCGTTCAGGAGCACGATCTCGTCAACGGGCTTCCGGGCGCAGGCCAGCGGGGCGCTGAACCCACCCAGCGACTGTGCGACGAGGACGGGTTCGGGCCGGTCGCCGATCGCATCCACGATCACGTCGGCGTACTCGGACCAGCCGGCCGAGTCGTCGGCCGCAGGGAGCGCGACGGCGACCGCGTCGTGGCCGCGTTCGCGGAGCGCCGGCACGAGGCGGTGCCAATACCAATCGTCACCCCCGGCGCCGGGAACCAGCACATAGCTCGCCACGAGGCGAATGTACGTCCCTAACGCGCTGTTCCGCGTGTCGGTGTCGCTCGCTTCGTGCTCGTACGCGCGGCTCGTACGGTCAGGTGCTCGTCCGAGCCGGCTCGTAGGTGGCGATCAGGACGCCCTTGCTGTTGGTCGTGCTGTCGATGAGCCGCAGCGGCACGCCCACGCCATCGCCGAACAGGCGCCGGCCGGCGCCGAGCACGACCGGGTGGATCATCAGCAGGTACTCGTCGATCAGATCCGCAGCCATCAGGGCGGAGGTCAGCTCACCGCTGCCCATGATCGCGAGGTTGCCGGCCGACGCCTGCTTCACCTCCGCCACCTCGGCCGGGACGTCGCCGTGCAGGAGCGTCGAGTTCGGCCACTCCAGGGTCGTTGCCGAGCTCCTCGAGGCGACGTACTTCGGCGTGTCGTTGAGCGCGTCCTTGAACGGGCCTCCCATGGCGTTCCAGGCGGCCAGCAGGTCCTCGTAGGTGCGCCGGCCGAACAAGAACGCAGGTTCCTCGCCCATCCGCTCGCCCATCTTCGTCACCATGAGGTCGTCGCTCCCGGGGACCGCCCAGCCGCCGAGCGTGAACCCACCCCGCGTGTCCTCGTCGGGGCGCCCCGGCCCCTGCATCACGCCGTCGAGCGTGACGTTATTCATCACGATGACCTTGCTCATCGCTCACACCCTCCTTCGCTCCACGGCGTCCCTTCGGTCGCGTAGTTTTGCGAAGGTGCCTTCCTCAGCGCCTCGACCCGTCGAAACGGATGCAAGCGCGCATGCGTCGAGAGCCTAGTTCGTGAGCGAACCGACGAGCGAGGAGATCGAGCGACGAGGCTCGACGATCCCGCGCGCCGTGATCCTGGTGGAGGGCGTCAGCGACCGAAGGGCGCTCGAGGCGCTGGCCGAACGCAAGGGTGTCGACCTCACCGGAGATGCGGTCGCGCTGGTCGCGATGGGCGGAGTGACGAACATCGGCGGGTTCCTGGACCGGTTCGGACCGCGTGGCTCGGACGTCGCGGTGGCGGGGCTGTACGACGCGGCGGCCGAACCCGATATTCGTCGCGCGCTCGAGCGAGCGGGGTTCCGTGTCGCGGCCTCCCGGCCGGAGCTCGAGCGGCTCGGGTTCTACGCGTGCGTCGAGGACCTCGAGGATGAGCTGATCCGCGCGCTCGGCGCCGACCGCGTGTTGGACATCGCGCTGGAGAGGGGTGAGCTCGGGCGGTTCCGGACCCTCCAGAAGCAGCCGGAGTGGCGCGGACGGCCGGTCGAGGACCAGCTCAAGCGCTTCCTCGGGAACGCGAGCCGCAAGATCACCTACGCGTCGTCGCTCGTCGAAGCGCTCGATCTCTCGGAGGTCCCGCGCCCGCTGGACGCGGTCCTGGATCACGTCACACCGTGATCTTCGATCATGCCGCGCCGATCCGATCGTTTCACTCGTCGTAGACGTACGTGAGAACGCCGTCTTCGACGCGCGTCGGAAGCATCATCAGCCTCGCGTCCGGTCGGACGGGCCCCGAGAGCGCACGACCGGTCCGCGCGTCGAACGTCGAGCCGTGCCAGTCGCACGAGAACGTCTCGCCGTGGAGGGTCAGCGGGCCTCCATGATGCATGCAGACGTTGACGTAGGCGCGTGCTTTCCCGCCGACCATCGTCACGACGACCTCGCGTCCCAACAGCTCAGTGTCGACGCGACGAACAGCAGGACGAGGGTGTTGAAGGGTCGCCCCGAGAACTCCACTGCCCGAGCCTAGGCACCGGCGGACGCGAGACGGCGTCGCCTCCGCGCGTCCCCTCCTACGATGCCTCGATGCCGCCCGAGGTGACCCGGTCGCTCTCTGCGGAGGCGCTCGCTCGCGAGGCCGGGGCCAGCGAGGCCAGGATCCATCGGTTCGTCCAGCTCGGAATCCTCGAACCGACGGACGAGGGTTTCCGGCCGGCGGACATCCAGCGCGTCCGCGTCACCGAAGCGCTGGACCGCGCCGGGACGCCGCCGGAACACCTCGGCCGGATCATCGCGGAAGGCGCATACACCTTCCGATGGGTCGATGCCCTGTTCAGCGACCCGACTCCCGTTTCCGACGTCACGCTGGAAGAGGCCGGACGGGTGCTCGACCTGCCGATGAGCCTGATCGAGCGCGCGTACACGGTGTGGTCGATCGCCGCCCCGGCGCCCGACGACCGCGTGCGCCAGGACGACCTCGAGATGCTCACCGTCATCGCCGAGGCGCACGACGCTCTGGGCCGTGACGAGGACCGAACCGTCGCGGCCATCCGGTACTTCGGCGAGAACCTGAGGCGGATCGCGGAGTCGCAGATCCGCTGGTTCCGCTCGAGCATCGAGGAGCCGCTCGTCTCGTCGGGCGTTCCGCAGCCCGATTTCGCGCCGACGACCACCGCGACGGGTGGCCGGCTCCTGCCACTCGCGCGGAAGGCCGTCGACGTGGGGTACCGGCGGCACCTGGATCACTACCTGCTCGAGGACGTGATCGAGAACATCGAGGTGGCGCTCGACCGGGCGGGGCTCGCTCGGACGGGAGGGAGGACGGCTCCC
Organism: Actinomycetota bacterium; assembly: GCA_035641735.1. GTDB lineage: Bacteria > Actinomycetota > UBA4738 > UBA4738 > HRBIN12 > JAJNBA01. Next base: position 4,914 of record DASQTT010000310.1, read on the forward strand.
GGGATCGCTTTCGTCGATCTCTCCGGCTACACATCGATCACCGAACGGGAAGGTGACGCGTCGGCCGTCGACATCGCCGACCGGTTCACCGAGGTGGTTCGGCGCGTCACGATCGGAGCCGGCGGTCGGGTGGTCAAGTTCCTTGGTGACGGCGCGATGAACCATTTCCCCGACCCCCTCGCTGCGGTGCGTGGAACCATCGAACTCGTTTCGCGGATCGAATCGGTCGGGTTGCCGCCGGCGCATGCCGGTATCAACGCCGGGCCGGTCGTCTACCGGGACGGCGACTACTTCGGACGCACGGTGAACGTCGCCGCTCGCGTGTCGGATCGAGCTTCGCCGGGCGAGGTCCTCGTCACCGCGAAGGCCCTGCCCGACCCGGTCCCCGACGACCTTCGGTTCAGCCTCGCGGAGGAGGCGACGCTGAAGGGCGTCTCGACACCGGTTTCGGTGTATCGAGCGCAACGGGTTGACTGAGCGACTGCAGCCGAACCGGGCGCGGTCTAGGTGGCTTCGGCCTCCCGGTGCAGCCAATGGACGAATGCCTCGTTGCCGAGAGCCGGGAACCCGTCGACGCTCGGCCCTCGCCGACGACGGATCAGGTCGATCGCATCGCCGGGCGACATCCCCATCTCCATCAGCGCTCGAGCGGCGACGATGCCCGCTCGATTGAGGCCTTCGGTGCAATGGACGAGAACCCGTCGTCCGGACCTCACGAGCGACGCCACGAACGCCGCGACCTCCCTCACCTTCGGATCGACGTCGTCTCCGTCGTCCATCGGGAAACTCAAGAAGAGTCCGCCCTCTGGGACGGGTGGCACCCACGCAACGTCCCAGTCCTCGAGGTCCACGATCGCGTCGACGCCGAGGGTCGCGAACCCTGCGGTCCCGTCCAGCCTGGTCGCGACGATCAAGCCGGGAACGACCTCGAACAGCTCCATCTTCCAGCCCGGCGGAGGGGCGATCTGCTCCTTGCGCACGCGCGAAGCGTAGTCGACGTCGTGAGCGGATAGGCTGACGCGTTCCGAGCGGAAACCTATGCCCCTCGCGACGAACCCGATCGATCAGGTCCGGACGTTCTTCGAGGACCGAGGGGGAGACGGGCCGCCCGTCCTCGTATACCCGGGCTTCACCGACCCGCTCGAGTACGCGAAGACGTCTCCCCTCGCACGGGCCCTCCAGGACGAGTACCGCCTCATCTTCGCCGACCATCGCGGGCAGGGACGCAGCGAGAAGCCACACGACGTGGGCTCGTACGCGCTCACGACGCGCGTTGCGGACGTCGTCGCGATCCTGGACGTGCTGGGGATCGAGCGCGCCCACTATCTCGGCTTCTCTTGGGGGGCGAGGCTCGGATTCGCGATGGGTGAGCACGCTCCCGGGCGCGTCTGGTCGCTGGTCCTGTGCGGCAACCAGCCGTACGAGTGGCCGACGGAGGGCCCGATGATGCGGGCGGTCAGCGAGTCGGTAGCCGCCGGCAGCGAGCGAGGGATGGAGGCGCTCGTCGAGACGTGGGAGGCGTCGATCGGCGAGCGGTTCCCGGAACCCGCACGGACGTGGATGCTCGACAACGACCCGCTGGCCCTCGACGCCGAGTTCCGCTCGGCCTTCCTCGAAGGCTCGATCTCTGCGGATCTCTCACGGTGGACGACCCCGTGCCTGATCTACGCCGGCGAAGAGGACGAGATGCACGCCGGCGCCGCGCGGGCAGCCGCCGAGATCCCCGGGGCGACGTTCGTCTCGCTGCCCGGCCACACGCACTTCTCGGCGGAGCGGGTCGGAGCGGAGCTGCTGCCGCGCGTTCTGGCGTTCCTTCGCACCGCCGCCTGATGCGCTCAAGGATGGCTCCCCCATCGCAACCGTCGGTCCCGCTGGATAGGGTGTGCGGCTCATGACGTACGCGATCGAGGCCGACCAGCTCGTCAAGCACTACACAGGACGCGGCGGGGACGTCGAGGCGGTGAAGGGCGTCGACCTCTATGTCCGGCAGGGCGAGGTCTTCGGGTTCCTGGGGCCGAACGGCGCCGGGAAGTCCACCACCGTCCGGATGCTGACGACGCTGATGACGCTCACGTCCGGCTCGGCGCGCGTCGCCGGCGTCGACGTCACCGCCGACCCCGACGCCGCCCGCAACCGGATCGGCGTCGCGCTGCAGGAGGCCGGCCTGGACCCGCGCCAGACCGGCCGGGAGCTCGTGATCCTCCAGGGCCGCCTCTTCGGCATGGCGCACCCGCAAGCCGCCCAGCGGGCGACCGAGCTCCTGGAGCTCGTCGACCTCGTCGACGACGCGGACCGCCGGATCAAGGGGTACTCCGGGGGCATGCGGCGGCGGCTGGACCTTGCGTCGGCGCTGGTCCACGAGCCGGAGGTGCTGTTCCTTGACGAGCCGACGACGGGCCTCGATCCGGCCAGCCGCCTCACGATCTGGGACGAGCTCCGGCGCATCAACGAGCGCGGGACGACGATCTTCCTGACCACCCAGTACCTGGAGGAGGCCGATCAGCTCTGCGACCGGATCGCCATCATCGACGACGGCCTCATCGTCGGCGAGGGCACCCCGGGCGAGCTGAAGGCCGCCCTGCGGCAGCGCCGCGGGCTGACCTACGAGCCCACCCTCGATGAGGTGTTCCTCGACGCCACGGGCCGGACCCGCGAGCGGGTCGCCGGCGAGGTGCAGGAGGTGCAGGCGTGAGCAAGGTCCTCGTGCTCGTCCAGCGCTCGATCCGGGAGGCGCTCCGAACCCCCGAGGCGTTGCTGCCCACCCTGTTCATCCCGCTGTTCTTCCTGGTGGTGAACGTGGGCCAGGCCGCCGAGATCTTCCCGTCGACCAGCACCCCGTTCCTGGCGGGGCAGAGCTACGCGGCCTTCCAGCTGCCGAGCTCGCTGCTTCTCGCCGCGTCGTTCGGCACGGCCGCCCTGTACCTCGTCGAGGACATCGAGGGCGGGTACTTCGACAAGCTCCGCGCCGCCCCCGTCCCCCGCACCGCGATCGTGTTCGGCCGGCTCTCGGCCGAAGCGTTGAAGAGCGCCGCGATCGGCGTGGCGATGGTCCTGATCGCCCTTCCCTTCGGGATCTCGATCGCCAGCGGGCCGCTCGGGTTCGTGCTCCTGATCCTGCTGACCGCCACCTGGGCCGTGGTGTTCAGCGGCTTCATGCAGCTGATCGCGCTGAAGACGCGGAGCGCCGCCGCCACGAACTCGGCCGGGCTGATCTTCTTCCCGCTGCTGTTCCTGACGCCGAGTTTCGTCCCGCGTCCTCTTCTCACTCGACCGATGGAGATCGCCGCGACCTTCAATCCGGTCACCTACATCATGGAGGCGCTGCGTTCGCTGGTCCTGCACGACCTCGACTGGCCCGTGATCGGCCGGGGGTTCGCGGTCGTGGCCGCATCGGGAGCGGTGATGATCCTGCTCAGCATCCGCTCGATCCGCCGCTACGACTGAGGCGCTCCCGCCTCCTACGATGCCGCTCGTGTCTCGCCGCTACTCCGCCTCCGAGATCGCCGCCGAGGCCGGCTGCCCGGAAGACCGGGTCGGGTGGCTGAGGGGCATCGGCCTGCTGACACCGGACGCCGAGGGCCGGTTCTCGTTCGGCGACGTACTCGCCACGAAGATGGTGTCCGCGCTCCTCGAGAGCGGACTCCCGGCCGAGACGATCGAACGCGCCGTCGAGGACGGGTTCCTGTCGTTCCAGCGCACCGACGAGTACCTCCCGTATCAGCCGGGGGCCCGATCGACTCGAACGTTCGCGGAGTTCCAGGCGAGCGCGGGGCCGGGCGCCGAGCTCCTGCCCGCGGTCTACGAGGTGATGGGGCTGCCGAAGCCCGATCCGGATTCGCCGATCCACGTGGACGAGGAGGCTCTCTTCGAGCGCTTCCTGGAGGTGTGGCGGAAAGCCCCCGACGAGGACGCACCGATCCGCGCCGCACGACTCCTCTCGCAAGGGGCGCGCGCGGCGATGCTCGGGTGGACCGATCTCGTCGACGAGCAGATCGCGGAGCCCGTGCGGCAGCGGCTGTTCCGCGGCGAGCTCGAGGAGTTCCCGGACGACGTCCGCGTCTCGTTCATGCGCGCGACGAACCTGGTCCCGGAGATGTTCACGTGGCTGAGCTCTCGCTTCCTGGAGCATCGCAGCGTGAACGGGATCGTCGAGGGCTTCGAGCGGTTCCTCGCGACACGGGGGTTGGCCCCGATCCCCGAGGCGCCGAGCCCGCCCGCGATCGTGTTCGTCGACCTGTCCGGCTTCACGGCGCTCACGCGAGAGCGCGGTGACGAGTCGGCGGTGGTGGCGGCCTCGTCGCTCCAGCGCGAGGCGGACGCCGCCGCGACCCGTCACGGGGGCCGGCTGGTCAAGCTCCTCGGTGACGGCGCGATGCTCCGGCTCGCCGACCCCGCCGTGGGCGTCTCGGCTGCCCTCGACCTCGTGGAGACGATGAGCGGTGAGGGTCTCGTGTCGGCGCACGCGGGCGTCCACACGGGATCGGTGATCGAGCGCGACCTCGACGTCTACGGCCAGACCGTGAACCTGGCGTCGCGGATCGCGGACGTGGCGGGTCCCGGCGAGGTCCTCGCGAGCGAGGCGGTGGCCCAAGCGGCCGGCGATGGGGCGTTCGACTTCGAACGGATCCGGGATGCCGACCTCGAGGGGCTCCCCGAACCGGTCCCGCTCTTCCGCGTCACGCGGTGACGACGATCTTCCCGCGGGCGTGCCCACGCTCGAGCTCGCGGATCGCCTCGGGAGCGTCCACGAGCGCGTAGGTCTTCCCCACGACGGGCGTGACCGTGTCGGCCTCGATGAGCTCGGCCAGCGTTTCGAGGTCCTCGCGGTTCTCCTTCGAGATCACCGGTGCGAGCTTCTGACCGGTGAACAGCGACAGGATCGGGGCGCGGAGGATCTGTCGGAAGAAGCCGGCGGTCCACCTGCCGCCTCCCTCGCCGCCGACGATCGCGAGCGTGCCCTTGGGCGTGAGCGCTCGACGCAACTCACGCAGCGGCCGGCGGCCGGCCGTGTCGACGATCACGTCCCAGCGCCGCGTCCCGTCGGCGAAGTCCTCGCGCGTGTAGTCGATCACCTCGTCGGCACCGATCTGCCGGACGAGGTCCAGCTTCGAAGTGCCGGCGACGCCGGTGACCTCGGCGCCGACCGCCTTCGCCACCTGCACCGTGAGCGTGCCGACCCCGCCGCCGGCGCCGATCACCAGCACCCGCTGCCCACGCTGCACCCGTGCCACGTCGCGGATCGCCTGCAGGGCGGTCAGGCCGGAGATCGGGGCGGCCGCGGCCTCCTCGAAGCTCAGCCGCGACGGCTTCTTCACCAGCTTGATCGCGCGCGCCACCGCGAGCTCGGCGAACGAGCCTTCAGCGATGCCCATGACCTCGTCCCCGGGCGTGAACCTGGTGACCTTGCGGCCGACCGCCTCGACGGTCCCCGCGAGGTCCCGGCCCAGCACCCGGTTCTTCACCCTGTAGAAGCCCGGCATCAGCCGCACGAAGTACGGCCGACCCGTCATCAGGTGCCAAACGTCCGGGCCGGCCCCGGCCGCGTGTACCCGAACGAGCACGTCGTCCTCGCCGACCTCGGGATCCTCGACGCCCCGGAACTCCAGCACGTCGGCCGAGCCGTACCGATCCTGCACGATCGCCTTCATCGTCCTCTTCCTCTCCGTGGTGTGTACGTCGTACACTCAGGTAGCGAAGAGTACGTGTACGGCGTACACTTGTCAACCTCAGGGAAACGCATCGCGGAGGTACGCATGGCGACGAAGCTCGAGCCCCAATCGAGGACACCCCTCAACCGGGAGCGGATCCTGCGAGCCGCCGTGGAGCTGGCCGACCGCGAGGGCCTCGAGGCGCTCAGCATGCGGAAGGTCGCCCAGGATCTCGACGTCGTGCCGATGGCGCTCTACCGCCACGTCGCCAACAAGGACGAGATGCTCGGCGGGATGGTCGACCTGGTCGTCGGCGAGATCGACCCGCCCGAGACCGACCCCGATTGGAAGCAGGCGATGCGCCGCCGGATCCTCTCGGCGCGCCTGATGCTCCTCCGCCACCCGTGGGCTGCCCCGGTGATCGAGTCGCGGACCGACCCCACACCCGCGGTGATCGGCTACTTCGACGAGATGATCGGGCTGTTCCTCGCCGGTGGCTTCTCGATCGAGCTCACCCACCACGCGCTGCACGCGATGGGCAGTCGTCTGCTCGGGTTCTCCCAGGAGCTGTTCGACGACACGCCCGACGTCGACCCCGAAACCGAAGCCGCCGCGATCGAGGCGATGGCCGACGCCTTTCCGAACATCGGCCGGATGATCTCGACCGTGATGCACGACGACTCGTCACGCGTGGGCGATCGCGGGTGCGACGATCAGTTCGAGTTCGAGTTCGCCCTCGACCTGATGCTCGACGGCCTCGAACGCCTCCGAGACGCGGCCTGATCCGACGGTTTCGGCTCAGGGCGCCAGATCACAGACGCGGCCGTGCACGTCGGCGTCCGCCCACCCCTCGATCAGATGGATCTCGCCGTGGAGGACGAGCTTCCCCGACGCGCCGGACTGGATGTCCAGGACGGAATTGAGTCGGTAGAGGCCGGCGGTGTCGGTCGGCGACAGGACCGCATGGTCGAGCGTCGTGAACGCGCCGCCGCTCGTGAGTGCGAACGTGTGCGTCGTGACGGCGTGCAGGCTGCCGTCTTCGGTCGGAACGAGGCTCAGCACGAACGCCGTCGACGTGGCGTCGGCCTCGCCGTCCCCGTCGAGGTCGACCGGACCGACGAAGCCGCCCAGGTCGGGATCGAACACCACCCTGCCGCTTCCGTCGACGATCGTGCAGTCGCCGGCGGCCGCGGGCGAAGCCAGCACGAGCAGGAACGCCGGGACGAGCGAGAGACGGATCATCGTTGCGATGAACCGGATCATCGAAGACACCTCCACTCCTGACTGGGTCGGCGGTTGTTACGTGCCACGCTAGGGATGGTCGCGGTACCCGAACAAGCGTGGAACCACTCGGAATGGCCGGGGCTGAAGCCGGATCGGCGTCCGGGTGGGCGCCGACGTTCGTGGACGGAAACGTCCGGCGTGTTCATTCGTCCGGCCTCGAGCACGCCGCCGAACCGCGCGTCACTCGCGTCCGTACTCGTCGTGGCGACGGATCCAGAGCTGGAACCCGTCGCCCTCGTCACGGCCCTTCGGTGTGCGGTCGAGGATGGGGTAATAGCCCATCAGGAACTCGTTCCCACGAGCCTCCGCCGAATACGTCTGGTAGACGACTCCGTCGTCCAGAACGAAGACGCTGAAGCCGGGGCTCTCGGTCAGGTATCCGACGACGTCGGTGCCGGTGTCGGCGGCGTTACGGCCGGCGACCGGCGGCAACTGATCGATCATCGGAACGACCCACTCACGCGTCTCCTCCTCGCTCCTCGAGAAGCCGAGGCCGCGGTTGAAGTCACTGCGGGCCGACGACACCCACGGGACGGCCCAGCCCATGCGGCGCCGGTAGGCCTTCAGCTTCTCCAGCGGTGCCTGTGACACGAGGACGAAGGTCACATCACGAGCGTGCAGGTGTGGGAGCAGGCCGTCGATGCCGTCGACCATCGACGAGCAGGTGGGGCACCCCGCCTCGTAGCTCGGTCCGAACATGAAGTGGTACAGGAGCAGCTGGGATCTTCCGTCGAAGAGCTCGGCGATCGTCCTCACGCCGTCCTCGGAGTCGAAGCGGTATCCCGTCTCCACGGGCACCCACGGCAGGTCACGTCGCCGCTGCGCGAGCTGGTCGCCGAGTCTCGTGTGCTCCTTTTCGCGGACGAGGAGTTGCTCGCGTGCGGCGAGCCATTCTTCACGGGTTCCGATCCTGTGCTCAGTCATTTGATTCTCTCCTTCTTGTCGTCACGACAGCTTGGTCTGGCTCGCGCCAGTACCCGGCGAGCTTCTGCCGAACTTGGATAGCGGCGTCTCCCGTGCTTACGCCGCGACGGTCCCTGCGACGAGCGCGGCGTTCTGGCGCTCGAGCGCCTTGGCAGCACCCGTACGCCAGCTCTCCGCCATCGTCTCTGACATCGGGTCGGGGAAGATCTCCTCGTCCCCTCGCTCCACCCCGTCCAAAATGCCCCGGGCGACCGATTCCGGAGAGGTCTTCGGGATGTCGAGACCTCGGACCATGTCGGTGTCGATCGGGCCGGCCATGACGGCATGCACGTTCACACCCCGACCCGCGAAGAGGGCTCGCAGCGACTGTGAGAGCGAGAACACGGCCGCCTTCGAGATCGAGTAGGCCGGAAGGACCGGCACGGCGGCAAAGGCGGCGACGGTGACGACGTTTACGACTGCTCCGCGGGTCCGCGTGAGCAGCGGTAGGAAGGCCTCGGTCACGCCCCACGTGCCGAAGAGATTGACCGCGAGGTGCCGTTCGAGCGCGGCACGATCGCTCAACTCAGCGGGCAGCGCCACGCCGGCGTTGTTGAAGAGGAGATCGAGTGATCCAACCTCCTCCGCAGCCCGTTGAACCTGCGCCGGATCTGTGACGTCCAGGATCAGCGGCGTGACGCACTCATCGGGGTGAACCAAC
>DASQTT010000311.1:0-6885 GCA_035641735.1 Actinomycetota bacterium
GACCGCGACGGCGGCGAGCCACGCGAGGGCCGCGCCGGGGACGGTCGCGGTCGCCTCGACGAGCCACGGCGTCGCCACGCCTCGCCAGAAGAGCTCCTCGCCCGGCACCACGACGGCCAGCGTCGTCACCCACGCGACGACCGTCGACGTCTCGCCGGATCGGGAGTAGGTGTCGTCGACGGACGTGGCCACGACCGGCCACCTCGACGCGAGGCTGACGACGACGCGGGTCGCCCCGCAGAGCAAGAGCCCGGAGGCGGCGCCCACCGCCGACGCGACGGCGACCCCTCGCTCCACGCAGCACCTGGGGTCACCGATCGCCAGGGCGACGACCCCCAGGATCGCCCAGACGACGATGACGGACGGCCAGAAGGTCGCGCGTCGGAGGACGACGATCCGCCAGGCGATCGCCTGGATCGCCACCCCGACGACGAGGAACGGACCGATCATGGAACGGCCGGACCCCCGATCTCGGAGAGGAACCGCGTCTTCACCGCGACCTCCGCCGTGAACGCCGTGACGACGGCGAGGTAGTAGAAGCCGGTGGCCGACTGCACGGCCGACGCGCGTTCGCCGCGAAGGACGGCCCGCACGAGGATCGCGATCAGCGCCGTCGCGGCGATCATGCCGAGCGCGATCCACGGCGCGAGCGCTCCGGCGGTGAGCAGCGGGTTGATCACGGGTGAGCTCGCCACGCCGCCGAAGCCGGCCGAGATCACCGCCGCGGCGGCCAGGGCCACCGACGCGAGCAGGATCGTCGTCGTCCGGTCGATCGGCCGGCGGGTCAGCCGCCGATCGGTCAGGTACCAGTGACCGAGCAGCAGCCCGTCCGTGGTCGCCCCCAGGAGGGCGGCGCCGGCCGCCAGCTGGAAGAGGGCGATCGGGAACGACTGACGGGCCGCCCCGCTCATGAAGACGAGCGTGGCGGCCCACAGCGGGACGCCGACCAGCCCCACGACGCGCGCGGCAGCCGGTCCGCGGAGGAACAGCAGCAGCGTCCACCCGGCCGTCGCGATCGCAGCCGCGATGGTCGTGCCCCGGAGCAGGCCGGCGTTCGCGAACCGGCCCGCGACGCCGGCGTCGACCGAGAGCCACGTCGCGATCGCCAGCACCGTCAGGATCGATCCGACCAGCTTGAAGAAGCCACGCTTCACCTCGGACCACAGTGGCGTGAGCCACAGGAGCGCCGTGGCGCCGGCGACCGCCTCGGCGAGCACCACCGCCATGACGCCGGCGACGCCGGTCACGCCCGCTCGATCCGCATCGCGCGCGAGTGTATCGACGGCCCGGCGGGCGCTCGTCGCACAGCCGATAGGCTCGTCGCGATGAACGACTGGCGTTCGTACGACTCCGTGGCCGAGATCTACGACCGCGTGCACGCGCCGCGGTTCGCCGAGGCGGCACGAGACCTCGTCGCCGCCCTCGAGGTTACCGGCGCCGAACGGGTGCTGGACGTCGGGACCGGCACGGGCGCGTCCGCGGCCGAGGCCGAGCGGCCCGGGAGCCGCGTCGTCGGGGTCGATCGGTCGCTGGGGGTGCTCGCTGTGGGGGCGAAGCAGCGTCCGGAGCTCGAGCTCGTCGCCGGCGAGGCGATCGACCTGCCGTTCCGTGACCGCAGCTTCGACGTCGTCATGGGCAACTTCGTCCTGGCCCACTTCTCGAAGGTCGAGACGGCCCTGTTCGACGTCGTGCGGGTCCTGAAGCCCGGCGGTCGCGTGGGCTTCAGCAGCTGGTCGGACGGATCGGACGCCTACCAGGGCGCCTGGCTCGAGCTCGTGGAGTCGGTCGTGCCGCGCGACATGCTCGCACCCGCCTACGCGGCGGCGGCGCCCGGGCACGCTCGGTTCATGCGGCCGGAGGCGATCCAGGAGACGCTCCGCGACGCCGGCTTCCGGCGGATCCGGACGGAGCGGAAGCGGTACCAGTGGACCTACGCGCGCGACGAGCTCGTCGACGGGCTCGCGACGTGGACCGTCGGGCGGTTCGTGCGGCAGATGCTCGGCGATCGCGGGTGGGAGTCGCTGATGGAACGGACGCGCGCGAGGTTCGCGGAACGCTTCCCGGATCCGCTGAACGACTTCCGCGACGTGATCCTCGCCGTCGGTTCCCTGCAGTAGCCGATCGTCAGACGGCAAGAGGTCGTCCGGGGCGAAGCCGGAGCGGCGACGCTCAGCTGAGGTCGAGGACCCGGAACTCCTCGGCGTGCTCGACGCCGATCTTCGCACCGTTTCCCGTCGCGTCTCGCCGGAGGAACTCCTCGAAGAAGCGGATCCCCTCCGAGAGCTGGCTCTCGTGTCGCGCGAGCGCATCGATCTTCCGCGGCAGGAAGCCCGTGATGTCCTCCTGATGGTTGGGCTCGTTCGTCCACCCCAGCCAGATGTCTTGCACGTCCTGCGTTCCGAGTCCCTCGTGCAGCTGCTCGGCGAAGAAGTGCGGGTTGCCGCTGCCTGGGAAGCAGGCATCCAGTGCCACCCATCCCGCCGTGCGGTGGTCGGAGTGGTTGTAGTAGCGGTTCTCGAAGAAGACGGCGGTGGGGTCCAGGGAGACGACGGTCTCGGCGCGGACCTCCCGGATCCGGCGGACGACCGGCTCGCGGATCTCGGCCGTGTTCTCCAGTTCGCCGTCCGGGATCGCTCCGACACGAACGCTGGCCAGGCCCATCGCCTCCCCGGCGGTCTCCGTCTCGCGCAGACGGGTCCGAGCGAGCTCCGCTCGGTCGAGCCCCGGCTCCTGCGAGCCGCGGTCACCGTTCGTCAGGACGAGCAGGTGCACCTCCCGGCCGGCCTCCGCCCACTTCGTCAGGGTGCCGCCGACGGCGATCTCCATGTCGTCGGGGTGCGCGAAGACGGCCAGGACCGGACCCGTCCTCGGCTCGCGGTCCTCGTGGGTCACGCCGCGCGATCGAGCACGAACCGGACGAGCGCCCGCACGGGGAAGCCGGTCGCGCCCTTCGGACCGAGGTCGTGCCCCTTCTCGGAGAACGTGGGCCCGGCGATGTCGAGATGCACCCAGGGGATGTCGCCCACGAACTCGGCGAGGAACAGCGCCGCGGTGATCGCGCCGCCCCACCGGTCGCCGATGTTCTTCACGTCCGCGACCGTGGAGTCGATCAGCCGGCGGTAGTCCCGGTGCAGCGGCAGGGGCCACATCGGCTCGCCGACCTCCCGGCCCGCATCGACGATCTCCTGGACGAGGCCGTCGTCGTTGCCGAGCGCTCCACCGATGTCCGTGCCGAGCGCGATCATGCACGCTCCGGTGAGGGTGGCCGTATCGATGATGCAGGCCGGCTTCTTCTCCGCGAGCAGCGCGAGCGCATCCGCGAGGACCAGGCGGCCCTCGGCGTCGGTGTTCAGGACCTCGGACGTCTTTCCGCCGTAATGGCGGATCACGTCGCCGGGCTTCTGCGCTGAGCCGCTCGGCATGTTTTCCGCCGTCGGGATCGCCGCGATCACGTCGATCTTGGGCTTCAGCCGAGCGATCGCCTTCATCGTCGCCAGGATCGAGGCGGCGCCGCCCATGTCGATCTTCATCGACTCCATGCCTTTCGCGTCCTTGATCGAGAGGCCCCCCGAGTCGAACGCGATCCCCTTGCCGGTGAGCGCGATCGGCTTCCCTCCCCGCCCGCCGTCGTAGGAGAGCTCGATCAGTCGCGGTGGGTTCACGCTCCCCTGGCCGACGCCGAGGATGCCGCCGAAGCCGCCTTTCTTCAGCTCGGCCTCGGTGCGGACCTTGCACGTCAGGCCCTCCGCCTTGGCCATCTTCTGGGCCTCGCGCGCGAGCTGCGCCGGCGGGAGGTCACCGGCCGGCGTGTTCACCAGGTCCCTGGCCCAGGCCACGGCCTCCGCCAGCACCTCGGCCCGCCGGATCGCTTCGCGACCGGCCTTCGGCGGGCCGGAGCCGAGGATCGTGATCTTCGAGAGGTGCTTCTGGTCGTTCGTCGACTTGTATCGATCGAAGCGGTAATCACCGAGCGCCAACCCCTCCGCCGCCGCCTGCGCGGCCTCCCCGCTGTCGCCGTCGAAGGCCTGCGCGAAAGTGGTCGCGGCGTGCCCGAACCGACCGAGCGACGAGGCCGCTCGGCCGAGGGCCCGGCGCATGCCGGTCACGTCGAACTCCTTGCGGTCTCCCACGCCCACGAGCAGGACCGCGCCGGCCGCGAACCGGTCGCCGTTCCGCTTCGTCACGAGGAGCGACTCGCCCTTCTTGCCCGTGAGCTTCGCGTCCCGGTACGCGCCTTCGAGCCCGGTCTCCGCGACGCCCGGCCCGAAGTCCGGTCCCTGGAAGACGGGGGCGACCAGCACGCCGGCTTTCGCCTCGGCGGGTCCCTCGGTCGAGAACGAGAAGCTGGTCACGGCGCGCATCCCCTTTCGGGCCGACAGCGGAAGAGGCAGTGTAGCCCTGGGTTGCGATGGCGGACATCGGTACGCTTCCGATCCGTGAAGACCGTCGATATCCGCGAGCTCGTTCGTTTCTCCGATGAGGAGCCTCGCCGCTCCGCCCTGATGGACGGCGAGCGGCTGTGGTCCGAGGTCGTGTGCCTCCAGGGATCGCAGGGCGTCGGACCGCTCCGCGACGAACGCTCGGACGGTCTCGTCGTGATCCTCAGCGGTGAGGTGGCGGCCCAGGTCGGAAGGGGGCGCGCCAGGATGAAGCAGTGGGAGGCGATCGCGGTCCCGGCCGGCGAGGAGCTCACCGTGCGCAACGCCTCCGACGACCCGGCGGTCGTGCTGCTCGTCGTGGCGCCTCCGCCCGGCTCGTAGTCACCGGCGGCTCCGAGGAAGGACCACGAGCGCGAGCCCGAACGCGAGGGCGAAGCTCGGGAGGCTCGCGCCCAGCCGGGAGTCGAACAGCGGGAAGGGCAGGCCGAGGAACGTGAACACGTGGTCGAGCGCGTTCGTCCATCCGGCCGGTCCCGTCGGGACGCTCCACTGGTAGAGGAGGAACCCGGCGATCCACGGGATCAGCGCCCACCGACGGACGCCATCGTTCGCCGGCCGGAAGACCCGGCCGGCCCCGTAGCGCCCGCGCGCGAGGACGAAGTAGTCGGCGAGGAAGACCGCGGCAAGCGGCACGAACACCGATCCGATCAGGAAGAGGAAGACCTCGTATCGCTCCATCGTGAACGCCAGCGCGAGCAGGAACGCGATCGCGCCGGTGAGGACCGAGAGCGCTGCGGCCGACGTCCGCGGGACGACGTTGAGCGTCGAGACCGCCGTCGAGTACACGTTCGCGAACGCGTTCGGCGCCTCGCCCACCAGCAGGCCGAGGACCAGGAACGTGCCGCCGGCGAGCCCCGCGATCGCCGCCCCGATCCCGACGGCGTCCGGCGACGCGCCGGCCCGCAGCACCAGCAGGACGCCGAGGACGTAGAACCAGGCGTTGCCGATCGCGTAGCCGCCGAACGTTGCCGCGAACACCCCGCGGACCGGCCTCGCGAACCGCGTCGAGTCCGCGACCAGCGGGAGCCACGACACCGGCATCACGATCACGAGGTCGACCGCGAGCCAGAACGGCAGACCGCCCGGTTCGTCGGTCGGGCCCGGAACGGGTGCGGCCACGAGGGACCAGGTGAGTCCGACGCCGCTGGCGAGCACGATCCACGTCCCGAACCGCTCGAGGAACCGCTTCACGACGAGCACCGGACCGCCCATCGCCAGGGCGGTGCATCCGGCAGCGACGAGCGCGAGCCAGAGCGGGAACGCGTCGATCCCGAGGAGATCCACGGACAGCGCGTTCGCGAGGCGCCCCATCGCCCAGAACTCCACGGCGGTCCACCCGAGGAGCTGCGCGACGTTGAGGACCGAAGGGGCGTAGGACCCGCGGCGGCCGAGGACCGGCCGGAACAGCACCATCCCGGGGAGGCCCTCGCGGGCGCCGGCGAGCGCGACGGCCGCCAGCGGGAGGCACCCGAGTACCGTCCCGATCGCGATGGCTGCGGCCGCGGTTCCGAGGCCGAGCGCCGGGACGAGGAGCCCGCCGGTCACGAGGACGAGCAGGCCGAGCGACAGATCGTTCCACAGGATCCCGACGTCGAGCGGCGACAACGTCCGCCGATCGATCGGAACGGGGGCGATGCTCGGCGGTGCCTCGATCGAGGCCTCGCCCGTCGTCATCTGTTCGCTCCCTCCGCCGGTACGAGCCGGATCAGGTTCGAAGGGTCGCGGGCGATCCGCTGATGGGGACCGCTCGCCTCTCAGCCCTGAGGCTCCCCTGCGTCGTCCACCCTAGCGCGGATACGCTCCCCCGATGGCGCGAGGGGCGATCGTGGCGGCGACGCTCGCGACCGCCACGGGACCGCTCCCCGCACGAGGCGGTACCGCCGCCGTGTTCTCTCCCGGCGGTGTGGCATGGGACGACGACGGGACGATCGTGTTCGCCGGCGACGCCGAGCGCGTCCCGTGGGAGCCGGTGTCCGGCGACGTCGGCGAAGGCACGATCGTCCCCGGGTTCGTCGACTGCCACGCGCACCTTCCGTTCGTGGGCTGGCGCGCGGACGAGTACGAGGCCCGGCTCGCCGGCGTCTCGTACCGGGACCTGCACGGACGCGAGGGCGGGATCTACCGGTCCGCGCGGATGCTCGCCGAGACCGACGACGACGACGTGCTCGCCTTCTCCAAGGCGCTCACGCAGGAGATGGCCGCGCACGGCACGACCGCGACCGAGCTGAAGTCCGGCTACGGTCTGTCGCTCGAGGGAGAGCTCCGGCAGCTCCGTCTGGCGCGACGGCTCGCCGAGGCGTGCCCGCAGACGTGCGTGGTGACCCTGCTCGCGTGTCACGCCGTGCCGGAGGGGTGGTCGCGCGCGGACTGGGTGACGGCCGCCTGCGACGAACTGATCCCGGCGGCGGCGTCCGAGCGGCTGGCCGACGCCGTGGACGTGTACGTC
>DASQTT010000312.1:0-2732 GCA_035641735.1 Actinomycetota bacterium
ACCAGCCCGCCGTACTCGATCGACGACGCGCCGACGACGGCCCCGGGCTTCAGGACCCGGCGAACCTCCGCGAGCCCGGCGAGCGGGTCGTCGAGCGTCTCCAGCATCGACAAGAGCGTGCCGGCGTCGAACGACGCGTCTTCGAAGTCGAGCTGGTAGATGCTCCCTTCGCGGAAGGTCACGTTGTCGATGCCGTGGCTGGCGGCGTAGATCCGGGCGTCGGCGAACTCCGCGTCGTCGACGTCGACCCCGGTCACATGTTGCACCGCCTGCGCGAGGCCGATCGTGATCGGCCCCGGGCCGCACCCCACGTCGAGCACCCGGTCCTCGCGACTGAGGAGAGGCAGCACGAAGTCCGCGTACCGTGCCGCGCTCCGTTCCCGAAGCAGATGGTCGAACGTCATGCCGGTCCTTTCCGGGCGAAGGCGTCAGTGAAGCACGGGTCATGCTTCGAGGTCTGCGTAGACTCGGCGCGTGAGCACGGACGTCGCCGCAGCACGCCGCAAACTGCGGGACCTCCGCGGGATCCTCGGGGCGATCGTCGACCCGGTCGTCGGGTTCTCGGGCGGCGTCGACAGCTCGCTGCTCGCCGTCGTCGCCCGGCAGGAGGTGGGCGAGCGTGTCCGCGCCGTGATCGCGGACTCGCCGTCGCTTCCGCGGCGCGAGCTCGACGCCGCGATCGCGCTGGCCCGCCGTCACGACGTCCCGCTCCAGGTCGTCGCCACCGACGAGCTGCACGACCCTCGCTACCGGGCGAACGGCTCGGACCGCTGCGCATACTGCAAGGACGCGCTCGTCGAGGCGGTCGTGGCGCATCCGGACCTGCAGGATCGGACCCTGTTGCTCGGCGTGAACGTCGACGACCTCGGCGACCATCGCCCGGGTCAGGGCGCGGCGAGGCGCCGCGGCGCTCGGTTCCCGCTCGTCGAGGCCGGCCTCGGCAAGCACGAGGTTCGCTCGCTCGCCCGCGAGCTCGCCATCGGATCCTGGGACAAGCCGGCCGCGGCCTGCCTCGCCTCCCGGCTGGCGTACGGTGTCGAGGTGACCGCCGAGGCGCTGGCCAGGATCGAACGGGCCGAGGAGGCGCTCCGTGCGCTCGGCTTCGCCGGCGACGTGCGGGTCCGGGACCAGGGCGGGGAGCTCGCCCGGATCGAGGTTCCCCCAGACCGGCTCGAGGACGTCGTCGCCCGGCGGACGGACGTGGTGGCGGCGTTGCGGGGCGCCGGGTTCCGCTACGTGACGCTGGACCTCGAGGGCTTCCGATCGGGCAGCCAGAACCTCGTGATCACGCTCGGTCGGAAACAGCCCCGCTAGCGTCGTCCGTCACTGGACGACCGCGACGTTGAACAGCGGTCCCCGCTCCATCATGACGGCGACCCACAGCGGCAGGTACATCTCGGCCGCGCGGGCGGTGGAAAGCGGACCCAGGTCGAGGACATCCTTCCAGCCGAACGCCTCGAGGAGGCCGATCACCTCGCGCTTGGCCTCCTTCTCGTCGCCGCTCACGAAGATCGTGTGGTGGCCGTTGGCGATGGTGCCGGGGTCGACCATCACCGCGGCGGTCACGGTGTTCAGGGTCTTCACCACCCGCGCCGCGGGGAACTCGCGCTGGATCTGCTCCGCGAGGGAATCCGTGTTCGAGACGAACAGCGACGGCGGCATCCCTCGGGAGAAGTCCAGCGGGTTGGCGATGTCGATCAGGATCTTGCCGCCGACCACGTCCTCGCCGGCGGCGCGGAGCGCGTCGAGGGACCCGGCGCCGGCCGTGGCGTTCACCAGCAGCTCGCCGTGCTCCGCGGCGTCGCGGAACGCGGCGATCCCGATGTCGGGGTGCCGCTCCTGCCAGACCGCGAACGGGTCGTTCCCGCGAGCGTCCGGCTCCGTGCGCTCCATCAGCTCGATCGGATCCCGGGTGCCGATCACGACGTCGTGTCCGAGCTCTCGAAGCTTGGCCGAGATCGCCCGGCCGACCGTCCCCGTCCCGAGCACGCCGACGCGCATGGCATGATGCTAGCGCCGACGGGTCAGGCCTCCGTCGGGCGAGGGGAGGAGCGATGCCGAGGCTGTATTCGATCCGTCCGACCTGGTCGCTGAAGGGACGCCGCTCCCAGGGGTTGCGCGGCTTCACCGGCAAGCCGTTCCATCCGCCGCTCACCGACTTCCCGATCGTGTGCTACTCGCTCGCGGCCGTGTTCGACCTGGTCTCGTTCTTCTCGGACGGCGACCCGGAGCGCGCGCAGGACTTCTTCGCCGCCGCAACGTTCGTGATGGTGGCCGGGTTCATCGTCTCCCTCGGCGCCGCGCTCACCGGCTTCATGGACTGGTGGAAGGGGATCCCGCGCGACCGGAACAGCGGACCGATCGGCCGGGCGAAGCACACGCAGGCCTGGCGCACGATCAACTGGCACGCCACCGTGATGATCGTCGTCACGGTCATCACGCTCGTCGACCTGCTCCTGCGGATCCCGAACTTCGAGCAGGGACAGACCGAGCTGTCCTGGCTCGTGCTATCGGTGCTGGGCGCGATCCTCGTGCTCTTCGGTGCGGCGTACGGCGGGACCCTCGTGTTCGAGTACGGGTTCAACGTCGAGAACGTGAGCGAGGTCTGGGAGGAGTCGGAGGTGGACCACGTCCGGCTCCCGAGAGGCGGAGGCGGTTCCTGACCCCAGGAACCGACCGGCCGCTCGGCTACCGGACGCAGACCTCCGTCACGTCGGCGGCGTCGCCGGACG
>DASQTT010000313.1:0-4892 GCA_035641735.1 Actinomycetota bacterium
TCGCCAGCCTCATGGGCATCGACGTGGACCGGGTGATCGTCATCACGTTCGTGATCGGCGGGATCCTGGCCGGGGTCGCCGCGATCCTCTTCTCGCTCACGTTCGGCCAGGTGCAGTTCACGATGGGCTTCCGTCCCGGGATCGCCGCCTTCACCGCCGCCGTGCTCGGCGGGATCGGCAGCATCGGCGGCGCCGCACTGGGGGGTCTGCTGATCGGGATCCTGCGAGCGGTGGGTCCGCCGCTCATCCTCACGGGCTTCGGGATCCCCAGCGTCTTCTCGATCCGCGACGCGTTCGTGTTCCTGGTCCTGGTCCTGGTGCTCGTGTTCCGCCCGGGCGGACTCCTCGGCACCGGCGAGGCGGAGAAGGTGTGATGGACGTCCGCGGCCTCGTCCGGGCCGGTGTGATGGGCGGCATCGTCACGGTCTTCCTGAGCCTCGTCGGGCTGATCGGCCGGTTCGTCGAGCTCAATCTGGTGGGAGCCCAGGTCACGTTCGCGTGGCTGATGCTCGTGACGGTGCCGGTCGTCCTGGGCTACGTGGTGACGCGCCCCCGTGTCGAGGCGGGAGAGCTGCGGGTGATGGCACCGAGGATCGCCCTCGCGAGCGGCGCCCTCGCCGGCGCGGTGGCGGGCGCGACGGTCGGGGTCGTGGTCGTCCTCGCCGCCGCGATCGGGATCGGTCGCATCCGGGCGGTGTTCCTGAACGTCACCGACGCCCTCCTCGACTTCCTCACGTTCGGACAGCCGACCGCGGTGGCCGCCCTGCTGCTGACGCTCCTGTTCGCCGCCGGCGGGCTGGCCGGGGCGACGCTCCGGATCGCTCCCTCCCGATACCGCAAGCCGATCGCGGCGGCGGTGACGGCCGTCCTGGTGATGGGGTTCCTCCAGCGGATCGTGCCGATCGCGCTCGATCAGCTGAACGTGGAGCGGGATTGGCTCTACAGCCGGTCGATCGGCGGGCTCACGTGGCTGGGTGCGGTCGCGGTCGCCGCGGTGGCCGTGGCGATCTCGATCCTGCGGACGCGCTATCGAGACCGGTTCAACGCGCTCGTGCGAGCCGGCGAACCGGACGCGGGGATGCCGCCGTTGCTGCTCGCGGTGATCGTGGCGGC
Organism: Actinomycetota bacterium; assembly: GCA_035641735.1. GTDB lineage: Bacteria > Actinomycetota > UBA4738 > UBA4738 > HRBIN12 > JAJNBA01. Next base: position 1,114 of record DASQTT010000313.1, read on the forward strand.
GATCGCCCTCCTCCTGGCCCTTCCGTGGCTGGTCGGCTCGATCATCTCGCAGGTCCTCGGCACGGTGCTGATCTACGTGCTCCTCGGGCTGGGCCTGAACATCGTGGTCGGCTACGCCGGCCTCCTCGACCTCGGCTACGTCTTCTTCTTCGCCGTCGGGGCGTACGCGACGGCCCTCCTGACCGGCGCCGCGCTCAACACGTTCACGGGCTCGGGCCCCCCGGCCGTGTCGGCGGACCTGAACTTCTACGTGGCGATCCCGATCGTGATCGTGATCGCCGCCGCTGCGGGCCTCCTGATCGGCGCCCCCGTGTTGCGGCTGCGTGGGGACTACCTCGCCCTGGTGACGCTCGGGCTGGGGGAGATGGTGACGGTCCTGGTGCGGAGTCCCTGGCTGGCCCCGCTCGTCGGCGGACCCAGCGGGATGCGGAACGTCTCGGACGCCGCGATCGGCGGCTTCGGCTTCCGCGAGCCCCAGCACTTCTACTACCTGGTGGTCGCCTTCGTGCTGCTGGCGCTGTTCGTTTCGCATCGCCTGTACGTCTCGAGGATCGGCCGGGCCTGGACCGCGATGCGCGAGGACGAGCAGACCGCCGACGCCATGGGAGTCAACACCACCCGCTTCAAGCTGCTCGCGTTCGCGATCGGCGGCGCGATCGGGTCGCTCGGCGGCGCGATGTTCGCGGTGCAGATCGGATCCTTGACGCCGGCGAGCTTCGACGTCCAGGTGTCGATCCTGGTGCTCGGCCTGGTGATCCTCGGGGGGATCGGAAGTCTTCCGGGGGTGGTCACGGGCGCGCTCGTGCTGGTCGGCCTCCCCGGTCTGCTGCGCGAGTTCGAGGAATACCGCGCGCTCGCCTACGGCGCCGCTCTCGTCGCGGTGATGATCCTGAGGCCGCAGGGTCTCGTGCCGAACGTCCGACGCAGCCGCGAGCTCCAGGACGAGGAGCGGGCGCAGGACGCATGGGCGCTGGAGACCGAGGAGCCGCAGCCCGAGGCGCAGGGACTCTCGACGTCGTGAGCGAGAGGACGCCGATCCTCGAGGTGGCGGGACTCCAGAAGCACTTCGGTGGCCTCTACGCGCTCGCCGGTCTGGACTTCGATGTGCGCGAGAACGAGATCGTCTCGATCATCGGGCCCAACGGGGCCGGGAAGAGCACGGTCTTCAACGTGATCACGGGGATCTACGCGCCGGACGACGGGGACATCCGGTACCGAGGTCAGGGCATCGTGGGCCTGCGACCACACCAGATCGTCAAGCTGGGGATCGCGCGAACGTTCCAGAACGTCCGTCTGTTCCCGAACATGACGATCCTGGAGAACGCGATGGTCGGTCAGCACAGCCGGAGCAAGGGCGGGCTCTTCGGCGCGATCGTCCGGACGCCGGCCGTCCGGGAGGAGGAGGACCGGATCCGGGAGCGCGCCGCGGAGGCGCTGAGCTTCTTCGGCAAGCGCCTCTCCGGGTACCGGCTGGAGCAGCCCGCGTTCTCGCTCTCGTATGCGAACCGTCGCCGGCTGGAGATGGCGCGCGCGCTCGCGACGGACCCGCAGCTCCTCCTCCTGGACGAGCCGACCGCCGGGATGAACCCGCGGGAGACGATCGAGCTCCGCGACCACATCGTCCGGATGCGGGACGAGCTCGGCCTCACGGTGATCGTGATCGAACACGACATGCGCGTGGTGAAAGGCGTCTCCGACCGGGTGATCGCCTGCGACTACGGGCAGAAGATCGCCGAGGGGACCTACGAGGAGGTCGCGCACGACGAGCGCGTGATCGAGGCCTACCTCGGCACGAAGGCGGCCGGATGACGGCCGACGGCACGAAGGCGGCCGGATGACGGCTGACGGAACGGAAGCGGCCGGATGAGCGGCGACGGGAACGGGCAGGCGGCCGTCCTCGAGCTCCGCAACGTGAGCACCCACTACGGGCTGGTGGCGGTCCTGCGGAACGTGGACATGCAGATCCACGCCGGCGAGATGGTCTGCCTGCTGGGCGGCAACGCCAGCGGAAAGACGACGACCCTCAAGACGATCCTCGGCTACGTCACGCCCTCCGAGGGCGAGGTGGTCCTCGACGGGGAGCGGGTATCAGGCCTGTCGACCACCGAGGTCGTGAAGCGCGGGGTCTCGATGGTGCCCGAGAACCGGCGCCTGTTCCCCGACATGACCGTCGAGGAGAACCTCCGGCTGGGGGCGTACCTCCGCCGCGACCACGGCGAAGTCGAGCGGGTGAGGGAGACGGTCCTCGAGACCTTCCCGCGGGTCAGGGAGCGCCTGAAGCAGAAGGCCGGGACGCTCTCCGGCGGCGAGCAGCAGATGGTGGCGATGGGCCGCGCCCTGATGGCCGATCCGAAGGTCCTGCTGATGGACGAGCCCTCGATGGGCCTCGCGCCGATCCTGGTCGAGCAGGTCTTCGAGATCATCCGGTCGATCCGGGAGCTGGGGAAGACGATCTTCGTCGTCGAGCAGAACGCGAACATGGCGCTCTCGATCGCCGATCGGGGCTACGTGATCCAGACGGGCCAGGTCGTCCTGGCGGACACGGCCGAGAACCTCCTGGCGAACCCGCTGATGCGCGAGGCATACCTGGGTGAGCTCTGACCTCCGCGTGATCGGCGCGGCGGAGCTCCGTGCCCGCCTGCCGATGGAGGCGGCCATCGACACGCTCGAGGAGGCGTTCCGAACCCAGGACGCCGGGGCGGGGCCGCTCCGGTCGCACGTGGACACGGCGGTGGGGACGTTGCTGTTGATGCCGGCTTCGGGCAGGAACGGCGTCGGCGTCAAGCTGGTGACGCTCAGCCCGGACAACCCCGCTGGAGGACTCCCGTTCATCCACGCCGTCTACGCGCTGTTCGACGCCGACACCCAGGCGCCCGCGGCCATCCTCGACGGCGCCGCGCTGACCGCCCTCCGGACGGCCGCGGTGTCCGGTCTGGCCACGCGACACCTGGCCAACGCGGACGCCGGCCGGCTCGTGCTCTTCGGCGCCGGGGTGCAGGCGACATCACACCTCGAGGCGATGCGCGCCGTCCGCCCGGTCCGGGAGGTCGTCGTGGTGTCCCGGTCGCGCGGGGCGGCCGAAGTACTCGTCGAACGCGCCCGCGCGACGGGGCTCGTCGCGTCGTTCGGAGAGCCGGCGGCCGTGGCCGAGGCCGATCTCGTCTGCACCTGCACCACCTCCGCAACCCCCGTCTTCGACGGCGCCGCGCTCGGCGAGGGCGTGCACGTGAACGCGATCGGCTCGTATCAGCCGCACACACGCGAGGTGGATACCGAGACCGTCCGGCGCGCGCGTGTGGTGGTGGAGGACCGTGACGTCGCGATGGCCGAGGCGGGGGACATCCTGATCGCGATCGAGGAGGGGGCGATCGGCCCGGAGCACGTCGTCGCCGATCTGGCCGAGCTCGTCCGCGGGACCCGGGTCCGGCGAACCCCGGAGGAGATCACGCTCTACGAGGGGGTCGGGATGGCGTTCGAGGACCTCGCGGTCGCGCGCGCGGTCGTCGACGCGGCTCGATGAGGTGGGTGCCGGGAGAGGGAATCGAACCCTCACGGGCCGAAGCCCACGGGTTTTTGAGTTCGGCCACGCACGTCCCGCGCAGCCCGAACCGATACGGCTTCGTCCTAACGCCGCAGGTCAGCTGGGTCCGTCGTCCCGCCTCGTCCTGGCTCGCCCCGTCGTTTGCTGCCAGGAGTGGCAGCAGGAGTGGCAGCAAGATCGGAAGCGTGCAGATCGCTTATCGCCAGAGAGATTGTCCAGGCCTGGACCGGAATATCCG
>DASQTT010000314.1:0-2525 GCA_035641735.1 Actinomycetota bacterium
TACAGCGTGAAATCGCCGGCCGGACCGCCGTTCAGCCGGTCCGAGCCGCGGCCTCCGTCGCCGTCGTCGATCCCCCGCCCACCGCGCAGCACGTCGTCGCCCGTGACGCCGATCATGGTGTCGCGTCCCGGTCCTCCGAAGAGATCGTCGTTCCCGATGCCGCCGTTCAGGAAGTCGTGGCCGGGCCCGCCGAGGAGGACGTCGTTCCCCGCGAGGCCACGCAGCTGGTCGGCGCCCCCTCGGCCGCACAGGACGTCGCGACCCGATGTCCCCTGCAAGACGTCGTTCCCGGGCGTGCCCGTCTCCGTGCAGGGCGGGACCCCTGCGATGGAGGAGCTGCCGGGCGCGAGCGTACCGACGACGACGAGGGAAAGCAGAGCGAGCAACCGAGGGATCCGCATCGACGCACCTTTCGAGACGTGGATACGTGACCCTACCAACGGCCCGCCGGGGATCGGGGCTGGGCTTCGGCTCTTCCGCTAGCGTGCCGATCGTGGATCGGTTCGATCTTGCACCGCTCACGACCGAGCTCACGCTCGCGGCTCGGATGGCGCTGGCGGCGCTCTTGGGGTTCCTCGTCGGGCTGGAGCGCGAGTCCCGGGGCAAGAGCGCCGGCGAGCGTACGTTCGCGATCGTGGCGCTCGCCGCGGCCGGGTTCTCCGGGGCCGCGATCTCGATGTTCCCCGATACAGCAGGCCAGGCGGTGGCCGGAGTCGCGACGGGGATCGGGTTCCTCGGGATCGGCATCATCTGGCGCGCGGAGGAAGGCCAAACGCGAGGACTCACGACCGCCGCCTCGATCCTCTGCGTGGCGGCGCTCGGCGTCCTCGCGGGAACGGGTCTCTACCTCGCGGCGGTTCTGGGGACCGTGCTCGCCCTGTTGCTCCTCGAGTTCGACCACCTGCCGGGGCTGCGCAACCTCCATCGCCGCGTCACGGGGCGCGATGACGATCTCGGCGGCTAGCGGCCTTCCGCAACCCGGCGCGCGTGTAGGAAGACGTCGTCGAGCATCTCCGGCGTGAGCGTCTTCGTGAACGTGTTCTGCTGGCTCGGGTGGTAGGCGCCCAGCAACGCGTAGGGACCGACCTCGGCCTCGGCGCCGTGGCCGAACTTCGGCTTCGGGCGGACGACGTGGCCGAGCGCCGCCGCGGCCAGCAACACCCCGTTCCACGCGTACTGGCCCAGCGCGACGATCGGCCGGACCCCCGTCAGCAACGCGAGCTCGCGCACGAGGTACGGAAGGCAGTTGTCCCGCTCGGCGGGCGTCGGCGCGTTCGCCGGCGGCGCGCAGCGGTTCACGGCGGCGATGTAGGCATCGGCGACCCGCAGGCCGTCATCGGGGGCGACCGACGTGGCCTGGCTGGCGAAGCCCGTTCGGTTCAGCGACGCGAACAGGAAATCCCCGCTGCTGTCGCCGGTGAAGATCCGGCCGGTCCGGTTGCCGCCGTGCGCGGCGGGAGCGAGCCCGACGATCAAGACGCGCGCTCGTGGGTCGCCGAAACCGGGCAGCGGCCGGCCCCAGTAGTCCTCGTTCGCGAAGCGCGCGACCTTCTCCCGAGCGACGCGTTCGCGCCACTCGACGAGCCGTGGGCACTTCCGGCAGACGACGACCTCGTCGTGCACCCGCCGGAGCGAGTCGGCGGCGGCCCCCCGCTTCACACCGCCGCCCTCGCGGTCACCCAGTCGTCGTAGCCGCCCTCGAACGTCGTGACCCGTCCGTCCCGGACCTCGAGGATCCGGTCGCACAACCGGTCCAGCAGGTAGCGGTCGTGGGAGATCAGGATGGCCGTGCCGTCGAACGACTCCACCGCCCCTTCCAGGACCTCCATGCTCTCGATGTCGAGATGGTTCGTCGGCTCGTCCAGCACCAGGCAATTGGCGCCGGAGAGCATCAGCAGGCAGAGCTCCAGGCGCGTCCGCTCCCCGCCCGAGAGCGACCCGACCGGCGTGCGCATCTGGTCGTAGCGGAACAGGAACTTCGCGAGGAGGGCGACGGCCTCGCCCTCGTACATCGCTTTGGCCTTCCGGACGGTCTCGATTGCGGTCAGTGCCGGGTTCTGATCCTGGAACCCCTGCTCGAGGTACCCGATCCGCACCGAGGGACCGATCCACCGATCGCCCTGCGTCGGTTCGAGCGCCCCCGCGACGATCCTCCCGAGGACGCTCTTGCCGGCGCCGTTCGGACCGACGACACCGAGCCGCTCGCGCCGGTACACGTCGAAGGAGACGTCGAGCAGCACCGGGTCCTCGTCGAAGGTCATCGAGACGTCGCGCAGCCGGACGATCCGCTGACCACCGCGCTCGGCCGGGCGGAGCTCGAGGGCCATCTTCCGCCGCTCGAAGACGGGGCGATCGACCTTGTCCATCCGGTCGATCTGGCGCTGCTTCGCGTGGGCCGCCTTGATATGGCGCTCGTTCACGACGATCGACGCCCACAGCTCGAACCGCTTGATCGCGGCCTCGAGGCGAGCGATCTCCTTCTGCTGCGTGACCCACAGCTGCTGCTGGCGCTGGAGCGCCAGCTC
>DASQTT010000315.1:0-2263 GCA_035641735.1 Actinomycetota bacterium
CGCCCACGTGGTCCAATCCGGCCCCCGCGCCTTCGGGACGCCGGCGACGTCGGGCGTTCCTCACCGTCGCGATCGGGCTCGCGTTGGCCCTGCTTTCCGGAGTCGCCGGCGTCGTCGCGTCCGAGACCTCGAGGAGCGACCCGGGACCGCTCTTCGGCGGCGAGCGGTCCCACGCCTTCATCGGGCGCTCGGCGACCGGCGAGCCCTACCGGTGGGATCCGTGCTCGACGATCCCCTACCAGATCGACCCGGGACGGGTCGGCGACCGGATCGTCGACGACGTGCAGGAGGCGGTCCGGCGGACGAGCGAGGCCAGCGGCCTGAGGTTCCGGTTCGACGGGGTGGTGCACACCTCCGTGGGGGAACTCTTGGACGAGGGAAGCTTCGTCAGAGAGGTCGCAGGCGAAGGCCTCTACTGGAGCCCGATCCTGATCGCGTTCCGGTCCCGCACGGCGATGCGCGAGCTGGGCGTTGGAGGCGCCCTCGGGGTCGCGATCCCCGTCACGAGCCGGTTCGACGCGGAACAGTTCGTGAGCGGCGCCATCGTGATCAACGCGAGCGCGCACCTCGAGGAGGGGTTCGACCGCGCCCCATCGTTCGGCACGGTGGTGCAGCACGAGCTCGGGCATGCGGTGGGGCTCGGCCACATCCTGGACCCCTTCCAGCTGATGAGCCCGCTGCCGGTCGTGGTGGACTGGGGCAGCGGCGACCGCGCGGGCCTGGAGGAGCTGGGCGACGGCCCGTGCCTCGACGTCCCGACCGCCGAGCTCCACGCGGCCATCGCCCCCTGAGGGACCCGTCTTCTCGAGGGGCTCGGCTACCATGACCGGACCATGGGCAAGGACGTCTTCTACATCACCACGCCGATCTACTACCCGAACGCCGAGCCGCACATCGGTCACGGGTACACCTCCGTAGCCGCAGACTTCCTCGCTCGGTACCACCGGCTCCGAGGGGAGGAGGTCCTGTTCCTCACCGGGACCGACGAGCATGGCCTGAACATCCAGCGCCGAGCCGAGGAGGCGGGCAAGGATCCACAGACGTGGGTCGACGAGATGGCGCCCCGGTGGAAGGAGGTCTGGGCCGGCCTCGAGATCGACTACGACGACTACATCCGCACGACCGAACCTCGCCACGAGAAGGCCGTCCAGCGCCTCCTGTCGGCCGTCCACGACAACGGCCGCGACGACATCTACCTCGGGACGTACGAGGGCCTGTACTGCGTCTCCTGCGAGGCCTACTACACGGAGGACGAGCTGGTCGACGGCATGTGCCCCGTGCACGGCCGCCCGGTCGAGCGCATGGTCGAGGAGAACTACTTCTTCCGGCTCTCGGCCCACGCGGACCGTCTGCTCGAGCACTACGAACGGCACCCCGAGGCCGTGCAGCCCCAGACCCGGCGCAACGAGGTCCTCTCGCTCATCCGGGGAGGTCTCCAGGACTTCTCGATCAGCCGGACGAACTTCCGCTGGGGGATCCCGCTCCCGTGGGATCCGAAGCACGTCTGCTACGTCTGGTTCGACGCCCTCACCAACTACATCACCGCGGCCGGGTACGGGACCGACGAGGTTCGTTTCTCTCGGGTCTGGCCGGCGAACGTCCACCTGATGGGCAAGGACATCCTCCGGTTCCATGCCGTCTACTGGCCGGCCATGCTGATGGCGGGCGGCGTCGAGCTACCCCTGCAGGTGTGGGCCCACGGGTTCCTCACCGTCGGCGGCCAGAAGATGTCCAAGACCAACGCGACCGGCATCCATCCCTTCGAGCTCGCGGACCACTTCGGTGTGGACTCGTACCGCTACTTCTTCATGCGCGAGATCCAGTTCGGTCAGGACGGGAGCTTCTCGTGGGAATCGATGGTCGACCGCCACAACGCGGATCTGGCCAACGGCCTCGGCAACCTCGCGAGCCGGATCCTCGCGATGCTCGCCGCGTCCTTCGACGGGGTGGTCCCCGAACCGGAGGCCGGCGGCGTCGATGACGACCTCCCGGCGCTGACCGCCGACGTCGCCCGGCGCTACGACGAGCACATGGCCGAGCTCGGACTCACGCAGGCCTTGGCCGCGGTGTGGGAGATCGTCGGACGAGCCAACGGGTACCTGGTGGAGCGCCAGCCGTGGAACCTCGCCAAGGACGAGTCTCGCCGGGGAGAGCTCACCGGGATCCTGTACGCGTCCGCCGAGACCCTGCGGATCCTGGCAATCCTGATCGGCCCAATCATGCCGGGGGCCGCGACTCGGTTGTGGGAACAGCTCGGGATCGA
>DASQTT010000316.1:0-4702 GCA_035641735.1 Actinomycetota bacterium
GTGATCGGGAAACTCGCGGACCTACCGATGCTCGCCGAGGCGGCGAGCATCGGTCCGCCCGCGACGCTCGTGGTCGGTCCCGTCGCCGGTCTGCCCGGCTCGATCGATACCCTCCGCAGCGTCCGGACGCGCCGAGCAACCGCGGACCGCGCGTAGCTCGGGCGCTTCACGTCCCGAGCCGCTGGCGCATCGTGGTCACCGGTGCGAACCGATCGCCGGACGTCTCGAGCCTCGTCAGGACATCCTCGAGGCCGAAGACCAGCGACGTCTCAGGTGCTTCGCCATCGGCGACCGCGCGGACCTCGTCGGGATCGACCGGCGTCGAGATCTGCGGCTACGTCGTCGCGCGGAGCGAATACGGCGCGACCGTCGATCGGAACCGGTCGTTCTGCAGCCAGTCGACCAAGACCCGCGGGTGGATCTCGACGCCGCGAGTCAGGACGTCGCGGCGGTCTTCTGGCGCTCCTCCTCCTGGAGGACGCGACGCAGGACCTTGCCGATCAGGGTCTCCGGCAGCTGATCGCGGAACTCCCACGCGTTCGGGACCCGATAGCCGGTGAGGCCCTGGGCCGGGTCGCGGCACCATGCCTCCAGCTCCCCCACGGTCACCGACGTGCCGTCCTTCCTGACCACGTAGGCCTTGACGAGCTCCCCGGTGACGTCGTCGGGCAGTCCGACCACGCAGACCTTCGACACCGCCGGATGACGGTAGATCACTTCCTCGACCTCCGTCGGGTACACGTTGAATCCGGAGACGAGGATCATGTCCTTCATCCGGTCCACGATCTGGAAGAACCCCTCGTCGTCCATGATCGCGATGTCGCCGGTGTGCAGCCAGTCGCCGCGGATCATCTCGCGCGTGGCCTCGGGCTTGTTCCAATAGCCCAGCATCACCTGCGGCCCCTTGATGCAGAGTTCCCCCCGTTCCCCCGGCGGCATGTCCCGGTCGGGATCCTCGAGCGACACGATCCGGCAATCGGTGTCGGGGACCGGCAGGCCGATCGTGCCGTGCTTCGGCGCGTCGAAGGGGTTCACGTGCGTCACGGGCGACGTCTCGGTCAGGCCGTAGCCTTCGACGAGGTTGGCGCCGCCCGTCAGCTCGCGGAAGCGATCGGCGACCGCCTTCGGCAACGGCGCGGCCCCGGAGATGCAGGCTTTCACGGACTTGAGGTCGTACTTCGCGGTCTCCGGCGCCTCGTTGAGCGCCACGAAGAGCCGGGGAACACCCGGGAAGAACGAGGGCTTCTCCTTGGCGAGCTGTTTCAGGGCCATGTGCACCTCGAAGCGAGGGAGCAGCACGAGCTTCCCGGCTTGCGAGATCCCGAAGTTCATCGCGACCAGGCCGAACGAGTGGAAGAATGGCAGGATGCACATCACGCCGTCCCGCCCGCGCTCGAAGGTCGTGATGCACGGCGCGACCTGGCGCACGTTCGACGAGATGTTGAAGTGCGAGAGCATCGCGCCCTTGGAGAGCCCGGTCGTTCCTCCCGTGTAGACGAAGCACGCAGGATCGGTCTCCGCGTCCACGTCGGCGACGGGAGGCGGCGGCCCGGCGGAGTCCATCTGTTCCTTCCACCACCGGACGCGCGCGCCGGCCGGTACGGGCGGCCACGGCTTGCCCTCGTGGGCCGCGTCGCGCTTGAACTTGAGCGGGGCGAGGAGGTTCAGCGGGAACCGCATGTAGTCGGTGAGCTTCGTGACCACGACCTCGCGAACGGGCGCCTCGCCCGAGACCGCGTCCCAGCTCGGAAAGAGCTGGTCGAGCACGACCATCACCTGCGGTGCGAAGTCCCTGATCTGGTGGGCCAGCTCCCGCTGCGTGTAGAGGGGGTTGTTCCCCACCGCGACGGCGCCGAGCCGCTGGCAGGCGTACCAGGCGATCACGTACTGGGGCGAGTTCGGCAGCAGGAGCCCGACCCGGTCGCCCCGCTTCACGCCGAGCCCCGCGAGGACCGCGCTGAACCGCTCGACCTCGGCGAGGAGCTGCTCGTACGTGAGGTGCTTGCCGAGGAACGCGATCGCCGTCGACCCCGGGAAACCGGCGGCCGCATCGGCGAGGAGCGAGAAGACGCTCTGGCGCGGGAACGGGGCCACGGTCTTCGGGACGCCCGCCCGCCAGACGCGGAACCACGGGCGATGGTCGGTCATGGGCGCATCATAGGGTGATGCCCATGTCGGCGCAGGAGGCCTCGACCGGGACGGACGCGACGTCACCGTCCGATGGTCTCTTCGGGCGCGGCGTGCGCCTGATCGCGTCGTACGTCCGGATGCATCCTGGCCCGTTCCTGACGTCCGTCGTCGGGGCGGTGGTGTTCGCGTTCGGCTCGGTCGCGCTGGCGACCGCGCTCGGGCGGGCCACCGACGAGGTCTTGCGACCGTCGTTCCAAGGCGGCGTGAGCAGCCGCCGGATCTGGCTCGCCGTCGGCGCCGTGATGCTGTTCGGCTGCCTCCGCGCCCTCGGCATCATGTTCCGGCGGTTCTACAGCGGCATCGCCGGCGAGCGCGTGATGGCGACGCTCCGCACGCGGATCGCCGACCGGTACCGGCGCCTCGCGCTCGCGTACCACCGCGGAACCCCCACCGGCGAGCTCCTCGCGCACATGGAGGCCGACGTCAAGGCCGCCGTGGACGTGTTCTGGCCGGTCCCGTTCGCGACCGGTGTCGTCGTCCTCGTCGCGCTCGCGTCGATCCAGCTGTTCACGACCGACCTGTACCTCGCGCTGGTCGCGCTGCTGGTCTTCCCGACCCTGGCCCTCATGAACCGCAGCTTCGCGAAACGGATGGAGGAGCCGGCCCGCCTCGCCCAGGAGCGGACGGGCGAGGTCTCCGCCGCGGCCCACGAGTCGATCGATGGCGCCCTCGTCGTGAAGACGCTCGGCCGCGAGGATGCGGAGACGGAGCGCTTCGCGGCGAGAGCCGAAGCGCTCCGGGTCGAGCGCGTGCGCGCCGGGTACATCCGCGCCGGGTTCGAGGCCGGACTGGAGGCCCTGCCCACGGCCGCGATCGCGCTCCTGCTGGTCGTCGGCGCATGGCGCGTGAGCGAGGGGGTGATCACGCTCGGTCGGCTGGTCGGGTTCATCGCGCTGTTCGACCTGCTGGCGTGGCCGATGCGGTTCGTCGGATGGATCTTGGCGGAGGTCCCCCGCGCGATCGTGGGCTACGCGAGGATCGAGGAGGTCTTCCGTGAGCCCGTGACGGTCGTCCCGGCCGTCGACGCCGTCCCCCTGCCCGACGGCCCGCTGGCGATCGAGGTGTCCGACGTCCGGCACGTGTACGACGGGACGAAGGTCCTCGACGGCGTCTCGCTGCGGATCGAGCCGCACGAGTCCGTCGCGATCGTGGGCGCCACCGGCGGCGGGAAATCGACGCTCGCGGGGCTGCTCGTCCGGCTCGCCGATCCGGACCAGGGATCCGTCCGGATCGGCGGCGTGGATCTCCGGCGAGCCGACGCCGACTCCCTCCGCCGCTCGGTCTCGATCGTCTTCCAGGAGAGCTTCCTGTTCTCCACGACGATCGGGGAGAACGTCGCCCTGGACTCGGGCGCCGATCCGGAAGCCGTCCGGCAGGCCGCCAGGATCGCCGCCGTCGACCGGTTCGTCGGGGTCCTGCCGAACGGGTACGACACGGTGGTCGGCGAGCGCGGCTACACGCTGTCCGGGGGTGAGCGCCAGCGGGTCGCCCTGGCCCGTGCGATCGTCCGTGAGCCCCGGGTGCTGATCCTGGACGACGCCACGTCGTCGGTCGATGCGTCGATCGAGGCCGAGGTGCTCGGGCGGCTCCGCGAGGAGCTCCGGACGACCCTGATCGTGATCGCCTACCGGCTGTCGACGATCCGGCTCGCCGATCGCGTGCTCTTCCTCGAAGGCGGGGCGGTGGCCGCGTCCGGCACCCACGACGAGTTGATGACCACCACCCCCGGATACGCCGAGATCATCCGGGCCTACGAGCGAGGCGAACGATGAGCACCAGCGTGGAGCTGCTTCGGGACGACGACGACGCGATCGCGATCCCGGAGGATCTGCGCAGCTCGTTCGGGGTGCTGCGCCGAGGGATCCGCGAGAGCCCGGCGCTGCGAGCCGGCCTGCCGCTCACGGTGGTGATCTCGCTCGGGGCGGTCGCGGCCCACCTCATGACGCCGATCCTGATCCAGCTCGTCTTCGACCACGGCTTCGACGGCGGGTTTCGTCCCGACTTCGTGATCACCGTCTGTGGGATCGGCTTCGCGATCGTCGCGCTGACCTACGTGACCGGTCGCGCGGCGGGGCGTCGCCTCGTCCGTGCGGCGGAAGAGGCGATGGCGAACCTCCGGGTCCGGACGTTCGCGCACATCCATCGTCTCTCGATCGCCGAGCAGTCGGAGGAGAAACGAGGCGTCTTCGTCGCGAGGGTCACCGCCGACGTCGACGCGATGCAGCAGTTCATGGAATGGGGAGGCATCGCGTGGATCTGGGCCGGCTTCCAGGTGCTGGGCTCGCTCACGCTGATGCTCGTCTTCTCGTGGCAGCTGACGATCGGCGTGGTGGTGCTGGTGATCCCGCTCGCGCTGATCGTTCGGGCGCTCCAGGGCCGGCTCTCGGCCGCATACGACACGGCGCGGACGCGGGTCGGCGAGATGCTCTCGGAAGTGTCTGAGTCCGTGATGGGGGCGGCGGTCGTCCGCGCGTACGGGCTGGACGACCAGACGCACCGCCGGGTGCGGCGG
>DASQTT010000317.1:0-2595 GCA_035641735.1 Actinomycetota bacterium
GGCGGTGGGGTCGGCGAGGCTCGCTCGGGGGGAACGGTCCTCGTTGGACATCCCCGCCGACCCCAACCTAAGGTTGATGACGTGACGACGGTCCTGGTGACGGGGGGCGCCGGGTTCATCGGCTCACAGCTCGCCGATCGATGTTTGGCCGAGGGCCACCGCGTCGTCTCCGTGGACGACCTGTCGACCGGCCGGATCGCCAACCTCGTCGAGGCCCGTGGCCACGGCAAGGAGTTCTCATTCTTCAACATGGACGTTCGCGCCGACGGCCTCTCGTCGCTGTTCGAACGGCACCGTCCCGAGGTCGTCTTCCACCTCGCTGCGCAGTCGGGGGTCCGCCCGTCGCTGACCGACCCCGTCTATGACGCGAGCGTGAACATCATGGGCCTGCTGAACGTGCTGGAAGCCTCGGTCAAGGTCGGCGCCCGCAAGGTGATCTACGCGGCGAGTGGAGGCACGATGTACGGAGAGCCTCGCCGTCTCCCCACGAAGGAATCCGCCGCGCAGAGCTCTCGGCCTCTGTCCCCGTACGGTGTTTCGAAGAAGGTCGGCATCGACTACCTCTCCCACTATCAGCGATATCGGGGCCTGGACTTCACGGCGCTCGCGCTCGGGAACGTCTACGGACCGCGTCAAGATCCGACGGGCGAGGCCGGCGTCATCTCGATCTTCGCGGCCAGGATGATCGCCGGCGAGGCCCCGACGATCTTCGGGGACGGGAACCAGACGCGGGACTACGTGTTCATCGACGACGTGGTGCACGCGTTCGTCCAGGCGATGGACCGGGGCTCGGGGAAGGTCGTGAACATCGGGACGGGGCTCGAGACGAGCGTGAACCACCTTTATCGGCTGCTGTCGGAGATCACGGGGTTCGCCGGCGAGCCGGACCACGGGCCGCAGCCGCCCGGCGAGCTCCGGAGGATGGCCCTCGACATCTCGACGGCGCCGTCGGCGATCGCGTGGAAGCCCTGGACCCACCTCGAGGACGGCCTCGCCGAGACCGTCGCGTACCTGAAGGGGATCTGAGCCGATCTAGCTTTCGACGCCACCGGTGAGGAAGTAGCCGTCTCCTCCCGCCCGGCACTCGCCCGGGATGCCACCGATCACGGCCCTTTCGGCAAGATCTGGTCGCACGTAGCCGCCTCCGAGCCGGACGTCCTGCCCGAGACGCGCGAGCTCGCGCCCGACGGGATCGATCAGGAGCGTCGAGCCACCCCGCTCGAGGAGCGAGTAACCATCGGGCCAGATCACGTACGTCGGTCGGGGGTCGTCGGCTCCGCTCGCGATCGCCAGGCATCCCTCGTGTACGACGAGCTTTCCGAACGCGAGGGCCTGCATCATGCCGCCGGTCGAGGAGTACGTCAGCACGCGCGCCGATCGGACGAGGGTGTTCTCCTCGACGCGGAGCGATCCCGCGGGGGAGGCGAGCCCGATCTCCGGAACGCAGGCGATGACGTCGTAGCTGCGCCCTGACGTAACGGCGTCGAGCGCTCCGCCGAACGAAAGCGGCAGCCGCGTCGTGGCGCTGGGCTCCAGCGTAAGTGGGCCGCCCCAGCCGCCGAGTGTCTCCGCGGCTCTGCCGATCTCCGCCCCGGTCACGGGATCGAACACGTGAACGTGTCCCCAGAGCTGATAGCCGTCCTCGCCGATCGTCCAGGGGTCGGCCCGTCCGTTCGAGAGCTCGAGGGTCGTGTTCCATTCCCCGTTCGCCATCACAACGGGCCCGATCCAGGTGAGTTGGAGGTCGTGGCCGAGCTGCGCGGGCGTCTGATGTTGGTCTACGAGCTCCGTGTGTTCGAAGCGCCAGCCCCCCTCGTGGGGTCTGAAGCGCACGATCCACCAATCTGAATATCCACCGTCCGGGGGCGCCGCGAAGATCACCTCGTCGTCGCTTTCCACGATCGCGCGCCAGCCGTCGGCCGGGGCGTGCCGCGCTTCTCCCGAAGCCAGGAACCGTCGAAGCTCGTCCGTGGCCGGGCCCGAGATCGTCGTGCCGGGTTCGCCGGGCATCTGGAGGACGTCGAGCGGAACCTCGAGCGGGCCGACGGCCGGGTGGATGTACACGTCGTATCGCTCGCCGAGGAGAGCGACAGACGGCTCGTACGCGGGAACATCGCAGACGTCGCTCGGGTCGGGGGCCGCACCCAGGGGGGCGGCGGGGACGACGACCGGAGGTCGCGTTCGTCCTGCCCGTCTCCGAAACCCGATCGCATCAAGCCGAAAGATCCGGCGGCAAGAGCGATCGTGACGACCCCGGCGATCAGCGGTCGAGCGGGGCTCGGCGCCGGATCCGGGAGGCGAGGCCCGCGGAGAGCGCGGTCGCGGAGCCTGGGCTCGTCGGGCTCGACGCCGTCGATCGCCCCGAGCGTGCGCCGCCAGCGCTCAGGCATCGTCGTCTCCGAGGAGCTCGGCCAGGCGGCGACGGCCGCGCATCAGGTGCACCCGGACGACGGCGGAGGAGGTGCCCATCAGGCGAGCCACCTCCGCGACGGGGAGGTCGGCCTGGTAGCGGAGGAAGACCGCCGCCCGCTGTCCGGGAGAGAGGGTTCGCAGGCGTCGAAGAGCTCCGAGAAGCGAGCGTCCGGCGGACCGGCC
>DASQTT010000318.1:0-2855 GCA_035641735.1 Actinomycetota bacterium
GCGCGTTCGCGCTCCCGGGCAAGGACGTCACCGTGCGCGGGCGGGTGCACTCGGACGCCCGGGGGTTTGTCGCGTGGGTGTACGCCGACCCCGACGGCGGCGAGCACAACACGCTCAACTGCTCGATCGCAGACCTCGAGCTGACCGTCGAGCGGACCGGCCGGGAGCCGGAGCGCCTCCAGGTTCGGGGCGGCGCGGCCTACGAGATCGGGATGCGGGAGACCGACCACGGGATCCCGGTGCAGCCGTACGCCGACGGCTAACTTCTATCCACAGGCAACGCGGATCCGGAGAAGGACGCCATGGGAGCTGAAGAGTTGAGGGATGCCCTGCGGAGCACCGACGAGATCGAGCTCATCGTTACCGGTCGAACCTCAGGTCGTGAATCGTCCCGTCCCGTGTGGTTCGTCGAGGAAGGCCAAACGCTCTATCTCCTCCCCGTCACGGGATCGGACAGCAACTGGTTCAAGAACATCCAGGGCTCGCCGGCGATCCGCCTGGCTGCCGACGGGACCGAGCTCAGCACCAACGCCAGGCCGATCGACGATGCAGCGAAGGTGGGCGATGTCGTCGAGAAGTTCCGAGGCAAGTACGGCGCCGAGCAGGTCAGGGCCTACTACTCCAAGCTGGACGTCGCCGTCGAGGTTCCGCTCTAGCGCTTTTTCTCGAAGCGCGCCCAGGTGCTCCTCAGATCCAGTCGGCTCTGAAGCGTGAGCCCGTTGACCGCGGTGCTGCCGCCGGAGCCCGTAACACGCGCGCGAAGGATCCGCGGTGAGCGGCCCCGCTTCGTGACCTCGATGTTCCTCAGCCGGCCCTCGACGAGACCGCCCAGCCGGTTCTCGATCTCGTCGAGGCTGTAGGCCACCTTCCAGCGGTGATACGGGGAGGCGCGGTCGTAGGGGTCGTCGACGCTCTTCAGGTACGGCCGCGACTCGCCGCCCACGAACCCGTACTCGGAGTTCTCCGTCCGTCCTCCCGAGGAGGAGAAGAAGTAGGTCGTCGCCACCTCCTTCCCGTGGCGCACGACCTGGCCGCCGGTTCTCGCAACGGCGGCGTTCGTGGCCCCCGTCTCGGATGACTTGCCTCCATAGACCTGGCTGCGGGTGTCGTCGTAGTGGTCGAACCCCTCACCCCTGACCGAGGTCGCGAGCGCGTAGGAGCGCGCCGCCACCGCCTGGGCGCGAAGCGCCTCGGCCGGCCAGTCGGATGGCATCTCGTTCGGCACCACCCCCTGGACATAGGCCTCGAGGTTGACCGCGTTGACGGCGTCGAGCCCGCCTCCGGAGCGAGCGCGGACCACCAGATCGCCGCGATAGGTCCCCTCGCCCTCCACCCGTATCGACTCGCGGCCCCGGGCCTGGAGCTCGCGGCCGCAGTTCTCGACCTGCTCTCCGCCGGCCGTCCGCAGGACGACGTCCCGCCCGGCTCTGTCGGCCTGGTACTCGCGGCCCTCGTCGAGGCTGCTTCCGCACGCCCCGCTCGCGCCGCTGAACCGGACCGTGCCGGCTCCGGACCTCAACAGCACACTGACCTTGCGGGGCTCGGTCTGTCCCACCCGGGTATGCCGGTAGTAGTGCTCGAGGATGCGTTCGTGATCGCGGCCGTGCTTCGCGTAGCCGCGGGCGCCCCACTGGCTCATGCCGACCCCGTGCCCCCAGCCGGCCCCCCTGATTTCGAACCTGACCGCATCCGCGCGGTCCGGCGCCGCCAGCAAGAGCGCCGCGGTCGCGGCCGCCATCGCCAGCGGAAGTCCCCTGTGTGCAGGCATATCGGTTCGATCCTTCTACGCACCGGCCAACACCTCCTGCGGGCGGAAGGAGCGGATTCTGCCGGGCGGTTTCGTCCACTACGCTGGGGGTAGGCGACGAATCGAGCACGGATACCGAGGAGGCTGAGGTGGCGACGGAGACGATTCAGGCCGCTGACCATGAACTGCTGATCGCCGGCGAGCGTGTCGAGACCGGGGAATGGTCCGAGGTCAAGAGCCCGTACGACGGCGCGGTCGTGGGGCGGGTCGCGAAGGCCGACTCCGCCGTCGTCGACCGCGCGATCTCGGCCGCCGGCGACGCGTTCGCCGCCGCGGAGTTCCCCCAGCACGAGCGCGCCGCGTTGCTCGAGCGAGCCTCGCAGCTGGTCGCGGACCGCGAGGACGAGCTGGCGGTCGCGATAGCCGCCGAGGCCGGGAAGCCCCTGAAGACGGCCCGGGTGGAGGCTCAGCGCTGCGTAGGCACCCTCGCGTACTCGGCGATCGAGGCGCGCACGCTCGCCGGTGAGGCGGTGCCGATGGAGGGGTCCGCGAGTGGCGCCGGCAAGCTCGGCGTGGCGATCCGCGTCCCCTACGGAATCGTCGCCGCGATCACCCCGTTCAACTTTCCCCTCAATCTCGTCGCCCACAAGATCGGACCGGCGATCGCCGCCGGCAACGCGGTCGTCCTGAAGCCGGCCGGTCAGACGCCGATCTCCGCGATCAAGCTCGCCGAGGCCTTCGTCGACGCGGGGCTGCCCGCAGGCTGGCTCAACGTCGTCTGTGGCTCCGGCTCGGAGATCGGTGGCCTGCTTACCGAGGATCCCCGCGTCGGGGCGATCAGCTTCACCGGGTCCGCGGCGGTGGGGTGGGACATCCGCGCACGCGCCGCGCGCAAGAAGGTCAACCTGGAGCTGGGGTCGACGGCGCCCCTCGTCGTGCACGAGGACGGCGACTGGGAGACCGCCGCCGACAAGGCCAAGCTCCACGCCTACTCCCATGCGGGCCAGAGCTGCATCTCGATCCAGCGGATCCTGGTCCACGAGGCGATCGCATCGCGGTTCGTGGAGCGCTTCACCTCCAACGTCGAGAGCCTCGTCGTCGGCGACCC
>DASQTT010000319.1:0-3629 GCA_035641735.1 Actinomycetota bacterium
CGGGGGCAGGTTGCCCACGTGTTACGCACCCGTTCGCCACTGATCCCCGGGCCGAAGCCCGGTTCACCGTTCGACTTGCATGTGTTAGGCGCACCGCCAGCGTTCGTCCTGAGCCAGGATCAAACTCTCCGTAGAGATCGATCGGAGACCGACGGATCGGCTTCCGTTCGATGTTGACGGAGGTTCGGCCCCTCGAGCGAGGCACCGCTCGTGAGGCCTTGCCCCGCCGGACGCTTCCGCGTCCGGCTGGTTCTTGGAGCGTGCCATCGTCCCCAGAGCACGGCGAACCGCGCCGACGTGGATGATGGCAAGCATCGGCTCTTTGACACGCTGTTCAGTTCTCAAGGTGCGAGAGGCGCGCAACCGGGTGTTGGGGACACCTCGGGCGTTGCGCCGACCGACCATGCTAGCAGCCCCACCTGGAGCGTCAACTTCGCGGTCGGGCTCGAACCGGCGTTCGGTCACCGCTCAGTCTACGACACCGGCGAGCCTGGCGAACCGCCGCCGGCCCACCTGCCAGACGGTTCCCTCGAGCTCCCCCGGGGGCGGCCCCTCCACCCGGATCGTCTCCTCGCCAACCGGTTCCCCGTCCCGCCGAACCCCGCCCTGCGCCAGGAGCCGTCGGGCCTCCGACCGGCTCGAAGCGAGGCCGAGCGCCTCGAGCAGAGCGGGCACGGAGACCGACCAGGCTCGGTCCTCGAGGCCGAAAACCGCGTTCGGCACGGCGACGTCGGGGACCTCGTCGGGGAGCCGGCGCTCCTTGTGGACCTGGTCGAAGCGGGCCTCCGTCTCCGCCCCGGTCCCGGAGCCGTGGTAGAGGTCGACGACCGCCCGACCCAGCCGCCGCTTCGCATCCACCGCACGGATCGAGCCGTCCTCCAGGCCCCGCTCGACGCCGTCGATCTCCTCAGGACTCAGGTCGGTGGCGAGCCGGAGGAACTTCGCGATCAGGTGGTCGGGGATCCGCATCAGCTTGCCGAACATGTCGTCCGGTGCCTCGGTGAGCCCGACGTAGTTGTCGAGCGACTTCGACATCTTCCGCACCCCGTCGGTCCCCTCCAGGAGCGGCAGCGTGAGCACGACCTGCCGCGCCTGCCCGTAGGCCTGCTGCACCTCCCGGCCCATCAGCAGGTTGAAGGTCTGGTCGGTGCCGCCGACCTCGACGTCGGCGCGGACCGCGACCGAGTCGTACCCCTGGAAGAGCGGGTACAGGAGCTCCACCACGCTGATCGGCCTGCCCTGTCGGTAGCGGTCCTGGAAGTCGTCGCGCTCGAGCATCTGGGCCACCGTCGCGGTCGAGGCGAGCCGGATCACCTCCGTGATGTCGAGAGCTCCGAGCCACTCGGAGTTCCGATGGAGCTCGGCGGCGCCGACGTCGATCACCTTCCCCGCTTGGTCCAGGTACGTTCGGGCGTTGTGATCGATCTCTTCCTCGGAGAGCATCGGCCGCGTCTCCGAACGGCCCGAGGGATCGCCGATCCGAGCCGTGAAGTCGCCGACGATCAGCACGGCGACGTGCCCCGCCTCCTGGAACCGTCGCAGCGTCCGCAGCACGACGGCGTGACCGAGCGTGAGGTCCGGCCGGCTGGGATCGACCCCGAGCTTGACGCGCAGGGGACGTCCTTCGGCGAGCTTCTGCTCGAGACCTTCGCGAGGGATCAGGTCGACGGCGCCGCTCTCGAGGGTGCTCAGGGCATCGGCGGCCATCGCGCCCGGATGCTACCAACGCACCTCCCCGATCCCGCTGAGAAGCAGGGGTACACTCGCCGGCGTGAACCGCCGGTCCTTCCCCCTGGCGGCGTTCTCGGCGACCCTCGCCGTGATCACGGCCGCCTGCGGCGTCGATCTCGAGGATTATCCGAGACGACCCCTCGCCCAGACCTCGTTCGTCTTCGCTGCCGACGACACCCTCCTCACCGAGCTGCACGCCGTCGAGGATCGCGTCGTGCTCCCGACATCGCAGATCCCACGATCGATCCGCGATGCGACCGTGGCGATCGAGGACCGCCGCTTCTACCTCCATCACGGGATCGACGGCCGGGCGATCGTCCGAGCCACGTACATGAACGTCCAGGCCGGCACGATCGAGGAGGGTGGCTCGACGATCACGCAGCAGCTGGTCAAGAACCTGTACACGGGCGGCGACCGGACGATCGCGCGGAAGCTGAGCGAGGCATCGCTCGCCTGGCAGCTCGAGGACCGGTTGTCGAAGGACCAGATCCTCACCCGCTACCTGAACACGGTGTACTTCGGCCGCGGAGCGTACGGCGTCCAGGCCGCCGCTCGGACGTTCTTCCGGGTGGACGCGAAGGACCTCGGCCTCGCGGAGTCGGCGATGCTCGCGGGCCTGATCACCAGCCCCGGCCACTTCGACCCCTACGAGTATCCGAACCGGGCGCTGGGGCGGCGGGGTGTGGTGCTGCGGTTGATGGAGGAGCTCGGCATGATCTCGCGGGAACAGCGACGCCGCGCTCAGCACCGACCGCTCCGTCTGTCCCATCGAGACGACGCCGGCCTCGGTGCCTACCCGCACTTCGTCGACTACGTGAAGGACTGGTTCCTGTCGAACCCCGAGTTCGGCCTGACGCGTGAGGACCGCTACCGCCTGCTGTTCACGGGCGGCCTACGGATCCACACGACGCTCCACCCCGCCGTCCAGCAGGCCGCTCAGCGAGCCGTGGACTCCGTGCTCTCCTACCCGCGGGATCCGTCCGCTGCCGTCACGGTGGTGGATCCCCGGACCGGATTCGTGGTCGCGATGGTGGGTGGCGACGTGACGGACTACCGGCGGGATCGGGACGCCGGCCGCGTCAACCTCGCGACTGCGACCGGCGGCACGGGCCGCCAGTCCGGGTCGGCCTTCAAGCCGTTCGCGCTCGTGGCAGCGCTCGAGAGCGGTATGTCGCCGACCGAGGTCTTCCCGGCGCCGTCATCCCTGCAGCTCGCGCTGGCAGGCGGCGGGGTGTGGGACGTGACGAACGCGGAGGGAGCGGGGTACGGCAGCATGACGCTGCGCTCGGCGACGGTCCGGTCCGTGAACACCGTCTACGCGCAGCTGATCGAGCGGCTCGGGCCCGAGCGCGTGGTCGACGTGGCCGAGCGGATGGGCCTGCGCTGCTGCCGGAACGTGAGCGACCCCCGACATCCCCTGAAGGCGCTCGCGTCCGCGGTGCTCGGCTCGAACGAGGTGAACACCCTGGAGATGGCGGCGGCGTACGGGACCCTCGCCACGGGAGGGCTCCGACGCGATCCCGTGCCGGTCTCACGCGTCACCGACGCGCACGGGGCGACGATCTGGAAAGCCGATACGACCCCGACGCGGGCGATCGATCCTCACGTCGCCGCGGTCGCCACGGACATCCTGAGCGAGGTGGTCCTCTACGGCACGGGCACGGCCGCGAACATCGGACGGCCGCAGATCGGCAAGACCGGGACGGCGATGGACCACGCCGACGCCTGGTTCGTAGGAGCGATCCCGCAGCTGGTGGCCGCGGTCTGGGTGGGGTTCCCCGAGGGGCAGGTCCGGATGGAGCCGCCGCGCACGCGGACGACGGTGTACGGCGGGACCTGGCCGGCGCAGATCTGGCGCGTGATGATGCTGGAGGCGGCACGCGGACTGCCCCCGATCG
>DASQTT010000320.1:0-2041 GCA_035641735.1 Actinomycetota bacterium
GAGCCGGATCGTCCCCTCCGTCGGCTCGTAGAGCCGGTTCACGCAGTACCCGACCGTCGTCTTCCCACTGCCGGACTCGCCCACGAGGCCCAGGACTTCCCCGGGAGCGATCGAGAACGACACGCCGTCGACCGCATGCACGACGCGGCCGGTGTTGGCGACTCCACGGCCGATCGTGAAGTGCTTGACGAGCCCCTCGACCTCGAGGACCGGCTGCTGCGATCCGTCGCTCATCGCTCACCCGGATGGAAACACGCGACGGCGTGGTCTCGCCGAACCTCGCGCAGTTCCGGCACCTCGGACCAGGACTGCTCATCCGCGCGCGGGCACCTGTCGGCGAAGGCGCAGTGGCCGGGGAGCTCGGCGAGTGAAGGCACCCTCCCAGGAATCTCCTGCAGCCGGCCGTTCCGCGCCGCCCCAGCTCGCGGCACGGCGCCGAGCAGCCCGATCGTGTACGGGTGCTGCGGGTGGGCGAAGAGCTCGTGCACAGGCGCTTCCTCTGCCTTCCGGCCGGCGTACATCACCACCACCCTGTCGGCGAGGTCCGCGACGACCCCCAGGTTGTGCGTGATCAGCACGATCGCCGTTCCGAGTCGCTCGCGGACCTCGCGCAGGAGGTCGAGGATCCCCGCCTGGATCGTCACATCGAGCGCGGTCGTCGGCTCGTCGGCGATCAGGATCTTCGGATCGCACGCGAGCGCCATGGCGATCATGACCCTCTGACGCATCCCGCCGGAGAGCTGATGCGGGTACTCGTCGAGCCGGCGGGCCGGATCCGGGATGTGCACGAGGTCAAGGAGCTCCAGGGCCCGCGCCCGCGCCGCGCGCTTGGAGACGCTCATGTGTTCGTGGATGACCTCGTCGACCTGCCTCCCGATCCGGAACACGGGATTGAGCGATGTCATCGGCTCCTGAAAGACGAACGAGATCTGCCGGCCGCGGACCTTCCGCAGTTGCGATTTCGAGGCTCCGAGCAGCTCGGTGCCGTCGAAGTTGACGCTTCCGTTGACGGTCGCGGTCTTGGGCAGAAGCCCGAGGATCGAGAGCGCCGTGACGCTCTTCCCGCACCCGGACTCTCCCACGATTCCCAGCACCTGCCGCGGCTCCAGGGTCAGCGACATGCGGTCGACCGCGTGGACGGCGCCGTCGTCCGTGTCGAATCGGACGGAGAGGTCCCGGACCTCCAGAAGGGTCTCGGTCAACGCTCGGTCTTCGGGTCGAGGACGTCGCGGAGGCCGTCACCCAGGAGGTTGAAGGCGAGCGCGACGATCACGATCGCGAGGCCCGGGTAAACGGCAAGGCTGGGCGCCTCGCTCAGGTACGGCTGGGCGGCGTTGAGCATCACTCCCCACGACGGGGTCGGCGGCTGCACGCCGAGGCCGAGGAACGACAGAACCGCCTCGCCGATGATCGCCGCCGGGATCGTCAGCGTCGCCTGCACCAGGAGCGTGCTGGTCATGTTCGGCAGGATGTGCCGGCCGATGATGACGGCGTCGTTCGCACCGTTCGCCACGGCCGCGCGGACATAGTCCTCCTCCCGCAGCGCGAGCGTCTCACCCCGGGCGATCCTGATCAGCGGCGGGATTGCCGCGATGCCCAGCGCCAGCGTCGCGTTCAGGAGCGAAGGCCCGAGGATCGCCGCGAGGCCGACGGCGAGGATCAGAAACGGGAAGGCGAGCAGGACGTCGGTGACACGCGCGATCACCGTGTCG
Source organism: Actinomycetota bacterium (assembly GCA_035641735.1). GTDB lineage: Bacteria > Actinomycetota > UBA4738 > UBA4738 > HRBIN12 > JAJNBA01. The sequence continues at coordinate 1,713 of DASQTT010000320.1, forward strand.
AGCCAACCGCGGTAGTAGCCGGCGATGAGGCCGATCGGCACCGCCACTGCCATCGCCAGGACGGTGGCGAGGAATCCGGCCTGGATCGACGCCCGTGCGCCCCAGATGATCCGCGAGAGGGTGTCGCGTCCAAGGTCGTCGGTCCCGAGGAGGTGCTCGCGCGAGGGGCTCGCGAGCAGCGCCTCGAAGTCGGTCTCCTCGGGCGGGTACGGCGCGACCCACTCCGCGAACACCGCCGCGAGGATCGCGCCGACGACGATCAGAAGCGACACGACGGCAGCGGGCCGACGGAGAAAGCGCCGGCGGAGGATCCTGCGACGGCGCGCGCG
>DASQTT010000321.1:0-3217 GCA_035641735.1 Actinomycetota bacterium
GTCGTGCCCCTGCGGCCGGCGACGGACGTCATGACCCAGGCGCTCGCGCACGGGTTCTGGTCCGGGCTCTACTCCGTCGACGCCGGTCGGATGGACGGGTTCAACCTGATCCAGGGCGGCGACACGATGGTCGGCTACACGCAGTTCGATCGGAGCGGGATCCCGCACTACTGGAAGTACGCGGACCGCTTCGTCCTGGCGGACCGGTTCTTCACCTCCGAGTACGGCCCGACCTTCCCCGAGCACCTCTACACGATCGCCGCGCAGTCGAACGGGATCATGGACAACAAGGCGCAGCGCGTCCCGAGCCCGGGACGGTACTGCGACGACACCGAGGCGTACTCCCCCGCGTTCCCGCCGACGCTTACCGGCCAGGACAGCGCACGGATCATCGAGCTGCAGAACGCGATCACCGACAACAGCCCCGACAACATGCGCGAGATCGCGAGCTACCTGATCGAGATCCGGACGTGCTTCGACATCCAGACGCTGCCGGACCTCCTGGAGCGGGCCGGGATCACGTGGAAGTACTACTCGACGACGGTCTTCCCGATCGGTGACGTGCTCCGCGCGATCAAGCACATCCGGCGTGGCCCGATGTGGAAGAACGTCGAGCCCAGCGCCGACTTCCTCGACGACCTCGAGGCCGGCAAGCTCGCCCAGGTGACGTGGCTGAAGCCGCCCGCTCCGTACAACGAGCACCCGATCCTGCCCCGTCGCGAGATGAGCGTCTGCGCGGGCGAGAACTGGACGGTCGCGGTTCTGAACGCGCTGCAGCGGAGCCCGTTCTGGCCCAACACGGCCGTCGTGATCGTATGGGACGACTTCGGGGGCTTCTACGACCACGTGAACCCGCCCCAGTACGACATCATGGGCCTGGGACCGCGCACGCCGGCGTTGATCATCTCGCCGTACGCGCGGAAGGGCGACAACCCGCTCGGCGGCGCGATCGACAGCCATACCTACGAGTTCTCCTCCGTCTTGAAGTTCATCGAGGAGATCTGGGATCTCCCCTCGCTCACCGAACGCGACGCGCAGGCGGATCCACTGACGGGAGCGTTCAACTTCTCGGTGCCGCCCGACCTCCGGAAGCTGATCCTGCCGCTCCGACAGGGCTGTCCGTACGGGACCGAGCCGCCCTTCGTCGACGCTGACGGGTTGATCTGACTCAGCCCTGCTCTTCGCCCGGCCGCCAGACCACGACGTCCTCCACGGGCTCGGGCCGCCAGCCCGCCTCACGGAGCAGCTCCTCGAACTCGGGGGTCGCTCGGTCCGACGAGACGAACACCGCCACGTCATGCGCGCGGACGTACCTGTCGAGCACGGCGACCGGAGGCGAGTACGGCGCGGGATGGAACAGCGCGAGGCCCTTCGACAGGCCCTCGCCGAAATACGGCTCGGGGATCGGCCCGATGTAGCCCTGCGCCATCCGGAAGCGGAAGTCGGCGACCGACTGCCACACCATCTCGTCACCCTTGACGGTCGGGATCGGGAACACGATCTCTCCCGGCTCGAGATGCTCCCCGAACGTGCCCTCCGTGAAGAACCTCGGGATCGGGACCTCCTTGCCACGCGGCGGCGCGTCCACGAGCGGGAGCAACGTGATCGCCGCGAACGCGACGACCGCCCACCGGGGCCAGGCCCAGCCCGGACGCGCCGTGGCGAGCCAGATCGCGGCGATCACCCCGACCGGAAGCCAGAGGTAGGCCGAGAAGCGCTGCGGCGTCGCGTGTTCCAGGAGTGGCGCGTTCGTGAGGACCGCGCCGGGCAACCCGACATGCTCCGTACCGTCGACGTGGAGGACGGGTCCCAGAGCCAGCAGGCCGACGAAGACGAGGAACGCGAGGAGGAGCCACGTCTCGCGATGCCGCCACCTGGCGATCGCGAAGGCGACGAGCATCGCGATCACGACGATCCCGAGATACGCGCCGTCCTCGGAGGCGTTCGACGTGAAGTTCCCCGTCGTCGTGGCGTAGCGCTCGCCGCCCAGCAGGATGCTGCGCCGCGGGACGACGAAGCTCAGCAGATCGACCGAGGCCTTGTTGGCGAACCGGACGGGACTCTCGGGCGCCTCGCGGAGCGCGGGTACGAGGATCGGCGAAAGCACCGCTGTGGCAAGGAGGTACCCACCGATCGCCTCCAGCCCGGCCCGGAAGATCCGACGCCGCGATCCCCCGCCGAACGCCCACGCGCCGAGCAGCGCGATCGCGCCGAAGAGCGAGGCAGTGGCGGCCAGTTCCGTCGATACGGAGAACAGCCCGATCACGGTGAGCGCGAAGAACCCCACGAAGGCGACGGGCCCGAGCGAGCCCTGCACGCGTCCGACGACCAGGTACACGCCGAGGATCGCCGGGAAGATCAACACCAGGTTCACGTGGCCGTACATCTGGCCGGCCATGTACGAGGAGAAGCCGACGAGCTGCCCACCGGCGAGCGACGCCCAGAAGTCGTTCGTTACCCGGCGACAGACGAGGAACCCCGCCCAAGCCGCCAGCGCCGGGGCGAGGAGCATCGCGAGGTTCACGGACGCGAGGGGTCCGAAGGCGGCGGTGACCGGCCAGAGCGCCAGCGCGGGGCCCGGCATCGTCGTGACCCACGTGAGGTCGGCGCCCCCCGGCGCGTAGACCAGGTCGGTGTGGAAGGGGTCGATCCCGTGCGAGACCGCGTAGGGAACCCATTCGAACGACCACATGTAGAGCCGCAGGTCGTTGCCGCCCATGCCGACGTGCCGCGAGGCCAAGTCGAGTCCGATCGGCAACCCCCAGAGGCCGACCGAGATCAGCAGGTAGAACAGGAAGGCGTACAGAGCGAGCAGAGCCGGACGCCGGTACCACGGGGTCGGGTGGTGCTCGGCGGGCTCCGGAGCGGTGCTTTCCGTGCGGGAGACGACCACCGTGTCGGTGGTGTCGTCCACGTGCACCGGGCGCTCGACCGCCACGGCGCGAACGCTACCAGCGGCGACCGTTCAGGCCTGGACCCGACGGGCCACGGTCCACGTCCGTGTACCGGGTCGATCTTTCCGTCTCGGCCGCCGAAGCGTGCCGAGGTACGCTGGCCGCACGCGAGAGTGGCGGAACCCGGCAGACGCGCCGGACTTAGGATCCGGTGCCCGAAAGGGCGTGGGAGTTCGAATCTCCCCTCTCGCACCCTTCGCGGATCGATGCTCCTCCTCTCGGCGGGTTCAGGCCGAGGCGAACTCGTCCAGGGCCTGCTGATC
>DASQTT010000322.1:0-18694 GCA_035641735.1 Actinomycetota bacterium
ACAGGTTCGACACCAGGCCGTCGTTCATCCCGAAGATCGCGGCGCGCAGGGCGCCCGATTTGGTGGTGGACGGATCCTGCTCCCCGGTCACGGATCCCGCGTGCGGTCGCAGCCGGCTGCCTCGTGCGTCGCGTGCCACGCGGCAACGGTACGGGGCCGGAGCTCGATCCGGCACCAGGCCAATACTCTCGGTTCTGCACGAGCGGGGAGGTCCCCTGTCCCACCCTCGCCGTCTTCTCGGGTCAGCACGTGGTCGTGCTCGATGCTCGGTGCTCGGTGCTCCTGTGCCCGGTGCTGGGCCTCGTGAGTCATCCGGGGACTCGAACCCCATGCCGGCGGCCCCTGACCGGCCCTCCTTCGACAGAGGGGTATGCCGTTGTGTGCCCGCCCCCGATCCGATCGACTACCGACTTCCGCTCGCTTCCTGTGCCTACTCGATGAGATCGCTCGCCCAGTTCGTCGCCTGGATCCTCGCGTCGAGTTCCCGGAACTCCTTGGCCAGCTCGTCCGCCCTTCGGTGCAACTCCTTGATGTTCAACGGCGACACGAATCTCACCTCGGACCGCGAGTAGCGGTCCTGCCGGACCGACGCCACCTGCGCGGCTTCCGCGAGGACGGCCCGCCGGAGCCCGAGCACGTCCCGATGCGCGAGCGCGTCGGTCAGCGACATCCCCGTCTCCAGCTGGACCTGCACGTTCGTCCGGTTGATCGCGCCGATCAACCGCTCGAAGTCGGACGCGACCCGCTCGGCCTCGGCGAGCAACTCGTTCGGGTCCTCGCCCGGCGTCTCGCCCTCCTGGTGGCGTGCCGACAGCTGGATCCGCTGACGGATCTGCTGGAGACGCTTCTGGGCGTCGGCACGAGCATTCAGGGCTTCTGCGAGCTTCATCGGACACCTCCGGACCGGCGGCACAGGGTAGCGCAGGAGTGCATCCCTCCGGAACCCGGTCGGCCCGGATTAGGATGCCATCCGTCCGACGGGACACAGGAAGGAGCGGTGTTCCATGCCGAACGGGCTCACCCGGCTCACGGAGCCGATGGTCCGTGACCACGGCGAGCTGCGAGCTGCCACCTGGGAGGAGGCCCTCGACCGGGCCGCCGAGGGGCTGCGCGCCGCCACCGTGCGTCACGGCGGCAAGGGGGTCGGGGTGTTCAGCTGCTCGAAGGCCACGAACGAGATGAACTTCGCTGCCCAGAAGTTCATCCGACAGGCCCTCGGCAGCCACAACATCGACAGCTGCAACCGCACCTGACACGCGCCGAGCGTGGTCGGTCTGGCCACGGTCTTCGGTGCCGGAGGCGGCACCAGCTCATACGAGGAGGCGGAGCACACCGACCTCATGCTGCTCTGGGGGTCGAACGCGCGCGCCGCGCACCCGATCTTCTTCCACCACGTCCTGAAGGGGATCCGGAACGGGATGCGGCTGATCGTGATCGATCCGCGCCGGACCGAGTCCGCGGAATGGGGGGACCTCTGGCTCGGACTCGACGTCGGGACCGACATCGCCCTCTCGAACACGATCGCCCGCGAGATCATCGTCAGCGATCTCCATCACCGGGCGTTCATCGAGCTCGCGACCACCGGGTTCGAGGACTACGCGGCGTCGGTGATGGACTGGACGCTCGAGCGAGGCGCCGAGGTGACGGGGATCCCCGCGGACGTGATCCACGAGGTCGCGCACGCGTACGCGACGGCGGACCGCGCGATGATCTGCTGGACCCTCGGGATCACCGAGCACCACAACGCCGCCGACAACGTGCTGGCATTGATCAACCTCGGCTTGCTCACCGGCCACGTCGGACGCTACGGCTCGGGGCTGAACCCTCTTCGCGGACAGAACAACGTCCAGGGCGGCGGGGACATGGGTGCGATCCCCAACAAGCTCCCGGGCTTCCAGGACGTCGAGACCGACCGGGCCGCCCGGGAGCGCTTCGAGGCGGCGTGGGGCGTCCCCATCGAGCCGAAGCGCGGGTGGCACCTCTCGCAGATGTTCGAGGCGATGGAGGACGGCGAGCTGACCGCCCTCTACGTGATCGGCGAGAACCCCGCGGCCTCCGAGGCCGACAACCAGCGGACGCTCAAGCTGCTGTCGAACCTCGACATCCTGATCGTGCAGGACATCTTCATGACCCACACGGCGAAGCTCGCCGACGTGGTGTTCCCGGCGGCGAACTCGGCGTTCGAGTCCGAGGGCACGGTGACGAACAGCGAGCGTCGCGTCCAGCGGGTGCGCGCGGCGCTCCAGCCGCCCGGCGAGGCGAGGGACGACATCTGGATCATCGCCCAGCTCGCGGCGCGCCTCGGCCACGACTGGGGAGACCCGTCCGCGCACGACGTGTGGGAGGAGGTCCGGCGACTCTCCCCGATGCACGCGGGGATGTCATGGAAGCGGCTCGAGGAGCTCGGCGGGATCCAGTGGCCGTGCTTCCACGAGGACGACCCGGGGACGCAGTTCCTCCACGCGCGACTGTGGTCCGAGGACCCGGCGCAGCAGGGTCCGAAGGCCCCGTTGTCGATCGTCGTGTACGAGCCGCCCGTGGACGAGCTCGACGAGGAGTTCCCGTTCCGGCTCACGACCGGCCGGCGGCTCGACTCCTACAACACGGGTGTGCAGACCGGCGGGTACACGTCGCCCCTGCGCCGGGAGGAGACCCTCGACATATCGCCCGAGGACGCCGAGCGGTTGGGCGTCCGGGAGGGTCAGCGCGTCCGGATCCGGTCGAGGCGGGGCGAAGTGGCGGCGCCGGTGCGGTTCGCGCTCGGACTCCGGCCGGGGCTGCTGTTCATGACGGTGCACTTCCCGGATCAGGTCGACATCAACAACCTCACGATCGACGCATGGGACCCGAAGTCCGGGACTGCGGAGTTCAAGGCGACGGCCGTCGCCGTCGAGCCGCTCCGGGAACCGGCGGTCGCGACCGGCGGCGGGGAGTGATGCGCTGACATGGACCTCCACCTGATGGAGGCCGCACCGACGGCGGAGGAGCGGGCGGCCGTCGATGCCCTGCTCGGACCGGCGCCGACCGGGTGGGTGGGCGGGGACGAGCGGAGCGAGCGAGACCTTCGGGTCGTCCGGGGAGGCCGGGAGGCTCGCGACCGGCGTCCGCTCCTGCTGCCGGCGCTGCACGCGCTGCAGGCCGCGGTCGGCTGGATCAGTCGCGGGGGGATGAACTACGTGTGCCAGCGGCTCTCGGTCCCGCCGGCGGAGGCCTACGGCGTGGCCACGTTCTACGCGATGTTCAGCGTGGAACGGCGGCCGGCCGACGTCGTCCACGTCTGCGACGACCTCGCCTGCCGGCTCGCAGGCGGGCTCGAGCTCTGCGACGGACTGGAGCGGGAGTCGGGTCCCGAGGGGACCGACGCCGGCGGGTGGACCTGGAACCGCTCCCCGTGTCTCGGCATGTGCGAGCAGGCTCCGGCGGTGTTCGCTCAGCGAGCCGGCCGGCCGGACGTCGCGGTGGGATCGGCGACGCGCGGAACGGTCGAGGCGGTCGTTGGCCCCGATGCCGCCTTCACCGCGACCGAAGCGATCGGCGCGCCGCAGACGAACGACGCGCCCTCGCGCGACCGGTTGCGCCTGCTGCGTCGCGCGGGGGTCGCCGATCCGACCTCGATCGACGACTACCGCGCCCACGGCGGCTACGAGGCCCTCCGGTCGGCGGTGGAGCTCGGCCCCGAGGCCGTGATCGCCGCCGTGACGGAGGCGAAGCTCCTCGGCCGAGGCGGCGCCGCGTTCCCGACGGGGGTGAAGTGGAGCGCCGTCGCGACCCAGCCGGCGCGCCCGCACTACGTGATCTGCAACGCGGACGAGTCCGAGCCCGGCACGTTCAAGGACCGCGTGGTGATCGAGCAGGATCCCTTCGCGCTCGTCGAGGCCCTGACGATCGCCGGTTTCACCTGCAAAGCGGAAACCGGGTTCGTGTACCTGCGGGGGGAGTATCCGCTCGCGACCGGGCGGCTGGAGCACGCGATCGGAGAGGCGCGCCGGCACGGGTTCCTGGGGGTGGACGTGATGGGACTCGGCTTCTCGTTCGACCTCGAGCTCCGCCGCGGCGCCGGTGCCTACATCTGCGGCGAGGAGACGGCGCTGTTCAACTCGATCGAGGGCAAGCGCGGGGAACCTCGGAACAAGCCGCCGTTCCCGGTCACGTACGGCGTCTTCGGGGCGCCGACGGCGATCAACAATGTCGAGACGCTGATCAACGTGCTCGAGGTGCTCCGGATCGGCCCCGAGGCGTACGCGGCGATCGGCACACCGGACTCGACGGGACCGCGGCTCTTCTGCCTCTCCGGCCACGTGGAACGGCCCGGTGTCTATGAGCTCGACCACGGCGTGACGCTGCGCGAGGCGATCGACGCGGCCGGCGGCGTCTGCCACGGGAAGCCGATCAAGGCGGTGCTGCTGGGCGGCGCCGCCGGCGGCTTCGTGGGGCCGGACCTGCTCGACGCCAGGCTCACCTTCGAGGACGCGCGCGAGGGCGGTTACACCCTCGGCTCCGGCGTCGTGATGGTCTTCGACGAGGATGCGGACCTCGTCGACCTCTGCCTGCGGATCGCGCGGTTCTTCCGCGACGAGAGCTGCGGGCAGTGCGTGCCCTGCCGGGTCGGCACGGTGCGCCAGGAGGAGGCGCTCCATCGCCTCGTCTCCGGACGAACGATCGGCTCGCCGCAGGACGAGCTCGCGCTGCTGGACGACGTCGCCGGCGTGATGCGCGACGCGTCGATCTGCGGTCTGGGCGCGACGGCGGCGAACGCGATCCAGTCCGCGATCTCGCGGCTCGGGGTGTTCGACGGGCACGGAGGGGCCGCGTGAGCCAGCCCATCCGCCTGGATCCTCCGCGCACGTTGCTCGACGTAGAGATCGACGGGCGAACGGTGCGCCTGCCCGAGGGCTCCACGATCCTCGACGCCTGCCGCGCGGAGGGCGTGGACACGCCGACGATGTGCTTCGCCGACAACCTGACGCCGGTGAACGCCTGTCGCGTCTGCGTGGTCGAGGTGGAGGGCGCCCGTGCCCTCGTCCCGGCGTGCTCCAGGAAGGTGGAGCCGGGCATGAAGGTGCGGACCGACACCGACCGGGTACGACACTCGCGCCGGCTCGTGATCGAGTTCCTCGACTCGACCGTCGACACGTCGCTCGCATCCTCGGACTGGCATCGGTGGGCTGGGGAGTACGGGGCCGATCCCTCGCGGTACGGGCCGCCGATGGCGCCGATGGCTGCGGGGGAGCGCGACGACCGGCGTCCCGGCCACCATCACGATCCCGATCCGGCCGCCGCCGAGACCGTCGCGCAGCCGGTGAAGGTGGACAACGAGCTCTACGTTCGCGACTACGAGCGGTGCGTCCTCTGCTACAAGTGCGTCGAGGCCTGCGGCGTCGACGCGCAGCACACGTTCGCGATCGCGATCGCCGGCCGCGGGTTCGACGCGCGCGTCGCCACGGAGTTCGACGTTCCTCTGAACGAGTCGGCCTGCGTCTATTGCGGCAACTGCATCGGGGTCTGCCCAACGGGTGCGCTGATGTTCAAGAGCGAACACGACATGCGTGCGTCGGAGACCTGGGACGAGGACGCACAGACCGTCACGAACACGATCTGTCCCTACTGCGGCGTCGGGTGCGAGCTCGAGGTGCACGTCCAGGACAACGAGATCGTGAAGGTGACCTCGCCGATGGACCACTCGGTCACCAGCGGGCACCTCTGCATCAAGGGGCGCTTCGGGTTCGCCTACGTCCAGCGGCGCGGGGAGCGGCGGGGGAGCGGGCGGGGCGCCGGCGCGCCGGTCCCGTCGCCGACGGCGGCGAGGGAGGGCGCGACGCCCGAGACGGCGTGAGCGGCGTGACCCCGGATGCCGCGGCGATCGTCCTCGCCGGCGGCGCCTCCCGGCGCTTCGGCGGCGACAAGCTCCGCGCGGACCTCCGAGGGGAGCCGCTCCTGGCGCACGCGGTCCGGAGGATGGTCGAGGTCACAGCGGAGGTCCACGTCGTCACGTCGAGGGACGATCCGCTGCCGACGCTGCCTGCCGACCTCGGCGTGGACTTCATCCGCGACGTCGTCGAGTACGAGGGACCGCTGCGGGCCACGGCGCGCGGTCTCGCGTTCGTCGAGCGTTCGTGGTCGATCGTGGTGGGCGGCGACATGCCGGAGCTGCAGCCGGCGGTCATGACGACGTTGCTGAGGTTGGCCGAGGAGCGCGACGCCGGCGCCGCCGCGCTGGGCGAGGGAGCGCGGTTCCGCCCGCTGCCGTGCGTGCTGCGAACGGATCCGGCCAGGGCCGAGGCCGCCGCCCTCCTCTCGAAGGGCGAGCGGAGCCTGCGGGCCCTGCTCACGAACCTCTCCGTCGCGATCCTCGACGAGGAAGCGTGGCTGCCGCTCGACCCCGAGCGGCGGTCGCTGCTCGACGTCGACGAGCCGGACGACCTCGACCGGGCCAGCGACCTCTAGGCTCGGGAACCGTGCCGCACCCGCCCGTGACGATCGGGTCGATCGAGGTGATCCCGCTCTGCGACGGGTGGGCGCCGCTGCCGCTGGCGGAGGAGCTTCCGGGCCGCCCGGTGGACTGGGAGGCGGAGCGGGCGAGGCATCCGTGGGCGTTCCCGCCCGACGATCCGGCGAGCTGGGCGTGGCACGTCCACGCGTTCCTGATCGGGCATCCCGCCGGCCCCGTCCTCGTCGATACGGGGATCGGGCATCTCGGGCGCCCCCCGTTCGACGTGACCGGGCGCATCGGCGAGGAGCTCGGGGCCGTCGGTGTGGCGCCGACGGACGTCGGCCACGTCGTGCTCACGCACCTCCATTCCGATCACTCGGGTGGGGCATGCCGGCCGGACGGATCGCCGCGGTTCCCGAACGCGCGCTACCACGTGCATCCCGAAGACTGGCGCTTCTTCGAGATCCACCGGACGCCGGACGACTTCACCGGTCGCTTCGTGATGCGCTCGGTCGAGGAGGCCGGTCTGCTCGACCTCGACGCGAGCGACCACGAGATCGTGCCGGGGATCGAGCTTCGGCACGCGCCCGGCCACACTCCGGGCCATCGCGTCGTGGAGGTCTCCGACGGCGGCGACGAGCTGCTCCTCACGGGCGATCTCCTCCACGTCCCGCCGCAGGTGGCCGATCCTGCCTGGCCGTCCGCCCATGACGAGGAGCCGGACCTCGCGTCGCGGCAGCGCCTGCGTTTCCTGGACGCGGCCCGCGAGACGAGCTCGCTCGTCGGCGTGTCTCATTTCGGGCAACCGTTCGGCCGCGTCGTGCCCGACGGCTGGTCGCCGGCCTAACGTCCGGGGAACCCCGCAGGTCGTCGCGCCGGGGTTCGGCTACAGTCGATCCTGAAGAGCGGGAGGGCCGTCGAGCCGCCCGCGCATCACACCACCCTCTCCTTTCCGAAAGGACCCGCCATGCCGCGTCGTCTCCTGATCATGGGTGCCGCCGGTCGCGACTTCCACAACTTCAACGTGGTGTACCGGGAGGACCCGGATGTGGAGGTCGTCGCGTTCACCGCGACACAGATCCCCTACATCGACGACCGCACCTACCCCGCCGAGCTCGCCGGCTCCCGATACCCCCAGGGGATCCGGATCCACGAGGAGGACGAGCTTCCTCGGCTGATCCGCCAGCTCCAGGTGGAGGAAGTCGTGTTCGCCTACTCGGACGTCTCGCACGAGTACGTGATGCACAAAGCGAGCGAGGCGCTCGCCGCCGGCGCGAACTTCGTGCTGCTCGGGCCGAACGCCACGATGCTGAAGCCCTCGATCCCGACGGTCGCGGTGACGGCGGTCCGGACGGGCGTGGGCAAGTCGCAGACCACGCGCGCGGTGGCCGCCACGCTGAAGGAGGCCGGGAAGAAGGTCGTCGCCGTCCGCCATCCGATGCCGTACGGCGACCTGGTCGCCCAACGCGTCCAGCGGTTCGCGGAGCTCGAGGACCTCGACCGTCACCACACGACGATCGAGGAGCGCGAGGAGTACGAGCCGCACATCGCGAGCGGAACCGTGATCTACGCCGGCGTCGATTACGCCGCGATCCTCGAGGAGGCCCAGCGCGAGGGTGAGGTGCTGCTGTGGGACGGTGGCAACAACGACCTGCCGTTCTACGTGCCGGACGTGCACATCGTGCTCGTCGATCCGCTGCGGGTCGGCCACGAGACCCGCTATCACCCCGGCGAGGCGAACCTCCGGCGCGGCGATGTGATCGTGATCAACAAGATCGACTCGGCGACGCCCGAGCAGGTCGCTCAGCTCGAGCGCACGATCGCGGAAACGAACCCCATGGCCACGATCGTGAAGGCCAACTCGAAGGTATCGGTGGACGACCCCGACGCGATCTCCGGCAAGCGCGTGCTCGTCGTGGAGGACGGGCCGACCCTGACCCACGGCGAGATGAAGATCGGCGCGGGCGTCGTCGCGGCGCAGCGGTCCGGAGCGGCCGAGATCGTCGACCCGAGGCCCTGGGCCGTGGGATCGATCGCGGAGACCTTCGAGAAGTACGACGTCGGCGCGGTGCTGCCGGCGATGGGGTACAGCGAGGGACAGCTGGACGAGATGGCGAAGACGATCGACGACGCCGATGCTGACCTCGTCGTGATCGGGACGCCGATCGACCTGCGCAGCGTGATCGACATCCGCAAGCCGGCGGTCCGGGTGCGCTACGACCTCGACGTGCTTCCGGACTCGCCGCAGCTCCTCGACGTTCTGCGGCCCGTCCTCTAGTCGCGCCATGAAACGCGTCGTCGTGGCGCTCGGCGGCAACGCGCTGCTTCGCCGCGGCGCGGACGACACGTTCGCGGAGCTGTACGGGGCGGCGCGGGCTGCGGCGGAGCGGATCGCCGACATCGCTTCGGACGGCTGGGAGGTCGTGGTCACCCACGGCAACGGCCCGCAGGTAGGTCGGATCCTGCTGCAGCAGGAGGCGGCAGCTTCGGCGGTCTCGCCGATGCCGCTCGACGTCTGCGGTGCGGAGAGCCAGGGGCTGATCGGGTACCTGCTGCAGGTCACGATCGGCGACGTGTTCTTCGAGCGGGGCATGGAGCGGTCGGTGGCGACGGTGCTCACGCTGACGAGGGTGCGGCCCGACGACCCTGCTTTCCTCGAGCCCACGAAGTTCATCGGCCCCTACTACACGGCGGAGCAGGCGAGGGACCTCGAGGGGGAGCGCGGCTGGGTCGTGAAGGAGGATCCGCACGGCGGATGGCGCCGAGTGGTTCCCTCGCCGCGGCCGTACTCGATCGTGGAGACCCCGGTCGTGAAGCGACTGGTCGCCGAGGGCGTGATCGTGATCGCCGGCGGCGGGGGAGGGGTCCCGGTCGTGGAAGAGGGTCCTCGCCTGATCGGCAAGGAGGCGGTCGTCGACAAGGACCTGGCGGCCGCGATCCTTGCGGCGGAGGTCGAGGCCGGCACGCTCCTGATCCTGACCGACGTCCCCAAGGTCCAGCGGGGCTTCGGGAGCGGCGCGCCCGAGGACGTCGAACGGATGACCGCCGACGAGGCTGCGGCGCTCCTCGGCGCGGGTGAGTTCGGCGCCGGCTCGATGGGCCCGAAGATCCAGGCGGCGATCGACTTCCTCCGGGGGGGAGGCGAACGGGTGCTGGTGGGCGACCTGGCCCAGGCTCCGGAGGTGCTCCGGGGAACGGCCGGCACGGAGATCGTCCCGGGATGACCGAGCTCCGGGTCGCGACGTGGAACGTTCACGGCCTCCGCGACGGGGTCGACGCCGTCGCCGCCGCGATCCGCGCCGAGCGCCCCGACGTGCTCCTCGCACAGGAATCCGGGCCGCGCAGGCGTCTCTCGGCGCTCGGCGACGCCCTCGGCATGAGCGTGGCCTCCGACCCGGTCGTGTTCCCGCGACGGCGCGTCCGCAACGCGGTCCTGGTGCGTCCGCCGCTGCGTGTGCGCGGGCACCGCTTGATGCGCTTCCGGGGCGGCACGTGGTTCGCCCCGCGCGGGGCGATGATCGCGGAGGTCGACGGGCTCAGGGTCGTCTCGTTGCACCTCGGGCTGAAGCGAGCCGAGCGACGCGAGCACGTCCGTCAGCTGCTGGAGGCGCTCGGACAGGGCCGGACGAAGGTCGTCATCGGAGGGGATCTGAACGCCCATCCGGACGACCCCACCGCGGCGGCGATCGCCGCGATCTACCCGGACGTCTGGCGCGCCGTCGGTGAGGGACCCGGCCTCACGATGCCGGCCCAGCAGCCGACCGCCAGGATCGACGCGATCTTCGCCGGGCCGGCGCTCCGGCCGCTCCGCGCCCGGACCGCCGCCCACTCAGGCTCGGATCACCTGATGGTGGTCGCCGACCTGGAGCTCGAGCCCTGAGGAACGGAGAGCGGCACGCGCGTTACCTCGGGCGGTTTCGACGCGAGGCGCGCCAGCCCGCGGGCACCCAGGGCAACGGTCACCAAGACCGCGACGGCGATCGCCGTCCCGGCCTCAGTCGTCGAGCGGTCTGCCAGCGAGATCACGCAGCCGAGCGCGAGATATGCGGTGGCGACGGTCGCCGCCCCGCGAAGCAGGCGCTGGGCGGCGGGCGGCAGCGGTTGACCGACCGCCCACCCCGCGACGAGGAGCGTGAGGGCCGGGACCACCGACCAGAGCACGAACTGCAGGAGCAGCCGGTCGTGATCGACGGGTGCGTCCCCGGTCCACAGCCGCTCGAACGGGATGCTCGAGATCACCAGGATGTACACGCCTTGGGCCAGGAGAGCCAGGCGAGCGATCGGGAGGGTGCCGCGCTGGGTGCGATCCACGCTCCTTCATCGGCGCGATGAGGGCTGGGCTTCAGTGGGCCAGTCAGCGGCGCGGACGGGTCGGGCGCGAGGGGTTCCGGAAGAGCTGGAGCGCCGCGAAGAGGCCGAAGAGGCTCACCGCCGCGACGAGGAGCGTCAGGAGCCCGATGAAGAACCACTCGAGGAAACCGCTGATCCCGAGCATCGCTTCATCCTACGGGCGCGTTCGATGGGCATGTAGGGTCGAGCGGTGCGGATCGGGATCCTCACGGGCGGCGGAGACGTTCCCGGGCTGAACGCCTGCATCAAGGCGGCGACGAACCGTGCCGTGCAGGAAGGACATGAGGTCACGGGGATCCGGCGGGGTTGGGCGGGCCTCCTCGAACTCGACCCGGCCGACCCGGAGGCGCCGAAGCGACACACCGTTCCCCTCGATCCCGACGTCGTCCGGACGATCGACCGGACGGGCGGCACGGTCCTGCACACGTCGCGAACGAACCCCGCGAAGGTGCGGGCGGACGACGAGCCCGACTTCCTGAAGTCCGGCCGAGAGGGCGACGAGATCCGCGACCACACGTCGCACGTCCTGCGGGTCCTGGATCACGTGGGGATCGACGCGCTGATCCCGATCGGGGGCGACGATACGCTGTCGTTCGCGCTCCGCCTGCACGCGGAGGGTGTCCCGGTGGTGGCGATCCCCAAGACGATGGACAACGACGTCCACGGGACCGACTACTGCATCGGCTTCTCCACCGCGGTCACGCGGACCGTGATCTTCATCCATCAGCTGCGCACCAGCGCCGGCTCACACGAGCGCCTCGCCGTGGTCGAGGTGTTCGGGCGCTACAGCGGCGAGACCTCGCTCGTCTCGGCCTACCTCTCCGGGATGGACCGAGCGATCATCAGCGAGGTTCCGTTCGACGTCGAGAAGCTCGCGCAGTTGCTGGTGGACGACAAGCGGAAGAACCCCTCGCGCTACGCCATGACGACGATCTCCGAGGGGGCGACGTTCGTCGGCGGCGAGATGGTGATGGGGGGGACCGCCGACGCGTATGGACACCGCAAGCTCGGCGGGATCGGGGCGGTGACCGGCGAGGCGCTGAAGGAGATCACCGGCGAGGGGATCATCTACCAGCAGGTCGGCTACCTGATGCGGTCGGGGCAGCCCGACGCACTCGACCTGATGGTCGCGACGAACTACGCGGTGATGGCCGCGGACCTCTTGCTGGAGGGCACCGAAGGCCGGCTCGTGGCGCTCCGGAACGGGACCTACGTCAACGTCCCGATCGAGGTCGTCCGGCAGGGCGTGAAACGGGTGGACGTCGACGCGCTCTACGACGCCGACGAGTATCGCCCGAAGATCCGCCACGTCGACGGCAAGCCGATGTTCCTGTACTGACCACTGGGGGCGTCGAGAACATCCCGGCCCGACGGTTCGCGACCGTCGATCCGCAGGAACGAGCGGAGGAGCATGGCCGCTAGACTCGCCGGCCATGAGCCGGTTCCGGGTCGATCTGCGCTCCGACACGGTCACGAAGCCGTCGAACCAGATGCGGCACGCGATGGCGCGGGCCGAGGTCGGCGACGACTGGTACGACGACGACCCGACGGTGAACCTGCTCCAGGAGCGGTGCGCGGAGGTCGTCGGCAAGGAGGCCGCCGTCTTCGTGCCGACCGGGACGATGGCCAACCAGATCGGGCTCCGCCTGCACTTCCGGGGACCGGGGCATCTCGTGGCGGCCGCGGCCGGGCTCCACGTCACGACCGTCGAGGTGATGACGGCCGCAGCGCTCGCCGGGATCGCCTACCGCACCGTCGACCCGGGGTCGCGGGGATGGCTCGACGCCGAGGAGACGGCGATCCTCTTGGAGCCGGACGAGTTCTACGACGTCGAGGTCGTCGATCTGCTGTCGGTCGAGAACACCGTCGGCGCCGCCGGCGGGCGGGTGCTGCCGATCGAGGAGCTCCGCGCCGTCCGGAAGGTCGCCGACGACGCCGGGGTGCCGGTCCACCTGGACGGAGCGCGGATCTTCAACGCCGCGGTGGCGTCGGGCGTCGACGCCGCCGAGATCGCTGCGGAGGCGAACACGTTGATGTTCTGTCTCTCGAAGGGTCTCGGGGCGCCGATCGGCTCGGTGGTCTGCGGCCCGGCCGAGATGGCGCGGGAGGCCCGCCGCCTGAAGATCCTCTACGGCGGCGCATGGCGCCAGGCCGGGATCGTGGCGGCCGCGGGCCTCGTCGCCCTCGAGGGTGGGCCCGAGCGCCTTCGGGAGGACCACGATCGGGCCCGACGCCTGGCCGAGGGCGTGGGCGAGCTCTTGCCGGGCGCCGTCGACCTCGAGCAGGTCGAAACGAACATGGTCCTCGTGGACACGGAGGCGGTGGGGCTGCCGATGCTCCAGACCCTCGAGCGCCTGGCGGTCCTGGGGGTGGGGGCGACGCATTCGGCCGGAAAGGTTCGGATGGTCACCCATCTCGACGTCGACGACGCTGGCATCGGGGTCGCGCTGGACGCCTGGCGCGCGCTCGCCGCCGAGCCGAGGAACGGAGAGGCAGGCTGATGGCGCTGTTCTCGAAGCAGTATCCGCCCGAGATCGCCCCGCGGATCCCGCCGGGGCAGCGGCTCGTCAAGACGTGGCCGGTCCTGCACTACGGGCCGATCCCCACGTTCGACGGGCAGAACTGGGACCTGGAGCTCCGCGGCCTCGTGGAGAACCCGGTCACCCTCTCATACCAGCAGCTCCGCGACCTGCCGAACGTGACCGTGGATGCGGACATGCACTGCGTGACCGGCTGGACGACGCTCGACAACACCTGGACCGGGGTTTCCTTCCGGACGCTGAAGGAGCTGGCGAAGCCGTCGCCTGAGGCCAGATGGGTGGTCGCGCACTGCCAGTACGGCTATACCTCGAACCTTTCCCTCGACGCGATGGACGACGACGACGTCCTGGTCGCCTGGGCGAACCACGGACGCGACCTCGAGCCGGAGCACGGATGGCCGCTGCGGCTCGTGGTCCCGAAGCGCTACGCCTGGAAGAGCGCGAAATGGCTCACCGGCCTCGAGTTCGCGGCGAAGAACGAGCGAGGGTTCTGGGAGGTGCGGGGCTATCACGTGCACGCGGAGCCCTTCGCGGAGGAGCGGTACTCCTACCAGGAGGGTCCGAGGGCCGAGCTCGAGCCCTAGCTCGAGCCGCTCGGGTCCTGGCAGTTCGGGCAGAAGTACGTCGTCCGTCCGCCCACGACGGTCTTCGCGAGCCCGGTGTCGCAGCGCGGGCATCGGGCCCGGGGACGTCCGCGCGCGCGCATCCAGCGGGGGCTGAAGCCGCCGGGATATCTGTCCACGGTCCTCCGCACGACGGTCCGCAGCGTCCGGTACAGCGTCGCGCGCTCGTCTTCGACGAGGCTCTCGATCGGGCGCCGGGGGTGGATCCGAGCGCGCCACAGGATCTCGTCGGCGAGGAGGTTCCCGATCCCCGCGACGAACGATTGGTCCATCAGCGCCGCCTTGATCCGTCCTCGGCGTCGATCGAGGCGCGCGAGGAACTCCTTCCGATCCAGGCCGAGCGCGTCGGGACCGAGGTGCCCGAGGAGCGCCTCGACGTCTTCGGAAGACGAGGCCAGCCAGGCACCGCCGAGCTTGCGCATGTTCCGGTACCGGATCTCCCCCGCGTCGAGGACGACGATCACCCGATCGTGTCGGTGACGGTCGGAGCCGTCCCGGCTCCACAGGAGGTCGCCCGTCATCCCGAAGTGGATCAGCAACGCCGGTGCGTCCGTGGGCGCGATCAGCCACTTGCCCCGACGTTCCGGTTCCCCGAGGCGTCGCCCGCGCATCGCCCGATCGACCTCGACGGGATCGGCGTTCCTCAGGATCCCTGGGTCGGTGACGAGGATCTGGCGGATCTCCCGGCCGGGCCCGAACTCGGCGAGGGTCCGGCGGAAGTGCTCGACGTCGGGGAGCTCCGGCACGGACCCATCCGATCACGTTCGAGGCGCGATCAACCTTCCGAGAGGCTCCGCAGGAAGGTGATGTCGGCGCGCTGACGGTCCGCGTCGCCGGGGGTCTCGAGGATCCACGGGACCGACGAGAGCAGCGGGTCGCGGGCGAGCGCCCGCCATCCGGCCTCGCCGATCATGCCGTCGCCGATGTTCGTGTGGCGGTCCCGGTGCTCGCCACGACCGAACTCGGAATCGTTGGCGTGCACGAGGCCGAGCCGCTCGGCGAGCCCCCGCGCCCGCAGCTCGTCGGACAGCGCGGCGACCCCGTCCGGCTCGTCGATCGGCACCCCGGCGGCGAACAGGTGCGCGGTATCGACCACGAGCCCGACGCGATCGTCCGCGACCGCCGACAGGAGCTCCTCGGCCTCCGCCGGCAGCGAGGCGACCGCACCCCTCGTGCCCGCCATCAGCTCGGCCACGACGCGGACGTCGGTCGCTTCCCGAGCGGCCATCCGGTAGCTCATCGTCGCGGCCTGCAACGCCGCGTCGCGGCTCTGCGCGCCACCCGCCCCGGTGTGCACGACGAGGAAGCCGACGCCGAGTTCGTCGCAGGCGTGGACCGTTTCGAGCAGCAGCTCGCGGGTCCGCCGGAGGACCGTATGGTTCCAGGCCGCGACGTTCCCGATGTAGGAGAGGTGTGCGACGCACGGTCGCAGGCCGCTGGCGGCGAGGCCCGACCGGAAGCGCTCCACTTCGGCCTCGCCGTAGCGTGGCCCGGCCCACGCTCTGGGGTTGGAGACGAATATCTGGACGCAGTCGGCGCCTCGGAGCCGGGCCTCCTCGATCGCTCCCTCGATGCCAGTCTGCCGGCGCCGGACGTGGGCGCCCAGGATCACGCGTAGTAGACGGTGATCGTGGTGCCGTAACGGACCTCATCCCCGGGCTGCGTGAGCTGGCTGATGACCTGGTTGCCGTTCGTCGCGGGTACCGGCAGGGGAGCGAGAACCAACCCGAAGTCCGCCGCCTTCGCGCGGGCCTCCTCGACGGTCATCCCGATGAAGCTCGGGCACGGGAATCGCTCCGGTCCGAGCGACACGTTCAGGACCACGGTGTCTACTCCAGGCTGGAGCTCCTTGCCCGCGCCGGGTTTCGTCCCGATCGCGCGATCACGGCCCACCTCGTCGGAGAAGATCTCCTCGACGACCACCCGGAACCCCTTCGCGTCGAGCGCCGCGACGGCCCTCTCCCGGCTCTTCCCGCGCACGTCCGGGATCGGAACGGGCTTCACGCCCTTGCTGACCACCAGCGTGATCGGCGAGCCCTCGGGCAGCTTCTCGCCCGTGGGAGTCCGGGAGATCACGTGTCCGATCGGCACCTTCGCGTGGTAGCGCTGCCGGATCGGTGACGCGACCTGGAAGCCGTCGGCGTCCAGCAGGTCCTGGGCGTCCTGCAGCTGCCGGCCCTCCACGGCCGGGACCACGACGGGCGGCGGCCCGAGCGAGCGCCAGATCGTCACGATCGAGCCGACGTCGAGCTCGGTCCCTTCGATCGGGCGCACGCGGGCGACGGACCCCTCCGGGACGTCGCTGTACTGGGACCTGCTCTCGACCTCGAAGCCCAGCGTCGTGAGCTGGTCGGCAACCACGTCGGCGCGTTCGCCGACGACGGCCGGGATCACGGCGACGTGGGGGATCGCGTAGGTCCAGGTTCCCCAGGCGGCCGCCGCGAGGAGCGCGAGCACCAGGGCCGCGCCGACGTACCGCTTGATGCGCCGGCGGCGGCGCTGACGCCGTTCCAGCCGCGGGATCGATGCGGTCTGGAGCGGCATCCGGATCTCGGTCGTCTCGCCGCCCTCGACCGTGATCTCCGGCAGCTCCTGGACGAGCGTCGCCAGCTTCGAAGCCGGCGGCACCTGGTACGCGATCTCGCCGAGGTCCATCCGCATCGCGTCCGCCGATTCCGGCCGGAGCTCGCGGTCGCGATCCGTCGCCGAGGCGACGAACCCGTCCAGCTCCGACGGAAGGTCGCCGACGGACTGCGAGGGGACGGGCACGCGATCGGAGAGGTGCTTGTAGGCGACGGCCATCGCGGTCTCGCCGGTGAACGGCAGCGCGCCGGTGAGCAGCTCGTAGGCCACGATGCCCAGGGAGTAGAGATCGCTCCGCGGATCCGCCGGCTCGCCCCGGATCTGCTCCGGCGCGAGGTACTGGACCGTTCCCGTGACCGCCCCCACCTGCGTCACGCGTCCATCGGCGTACGCGCGCGCCAGCCCGAAGTCGGCCACCTTGACCACGCCGTCGCGCGTCACGAGCAGGTTCTCGGGCTTCATGTCCCGATGGACGAACCCCTCGTGGTGCGCGTGGCCGAGCGCCAGCAGGGACTGCCGGAGGATCTCCACGGCGTGCGCTGGCTCGAGACGTCCTCGTTCGTTCAGGAGATGTCGCACGCTGGGACCGCGCACGTACTCCATGACCATGTAGTACACGCCGTCGACCGCGCCCCAGTCGTAGACGGCGACGATGTTCGGATGCGCCAGGCCCGCCGCCGCGCGGGCCTCCCGGCGGAAGCGCTCGACGAAGGTCGGGTCGCCGGCGAGGGAGCGGTGGAGGACCTTGATCGCCACCTCGCGGGCGAGTACGGCGTCGTGCGCACGGAAGACCTCGCCCATCCCGCCCGAGGCGATGCGTTCCAGCACGTGGTACCGGCCGTCGAGCGTGACGAACGCCTGATCGGCCCCGCGCGAGGGCGCCGGCTGCGTGATGCTCCGTGCGATGGTGCTCTCCTCCCTAGGGAAGCGCTCGAGGGGCAGGTCGGAGCGCGTCGCGCGCATCGTACCCTCGGGTCCGAGGGCAACCGTGGAAGCTGAGGAAACTCGTCGGGGAGGGCTCGGCGCCGAGCTCGATCGCATCGAGGCGGCGGTCGACGTCGGGGATACGGGGCTGGGCCGGATGGGGTTCTGGCGGATCGTCGGCCTGATCAAGCGGGACGACGAGCTGATCGAGCGGCACGCGGAGCAGGTCGGCCGGATCGACGGGAAGGCCTTCCGGAACGCGGTGCTGCTGCGGATGCCCGTCTGGCTGGGGAACCTCCTCCTGGCGATCGGCCTCGCGATCGGCCTCTTCGCCCTGTCGGTGGCCGTCTGGAAGGGGACGCCCAACCTCGCGTTCGAGTACGACCCGACGCTCGCCGGGATCGGGCTCGTCGTGGCGGCCGGCGCATGGATGGTCGCGTTCCACTCGCCGACCCACTGGCTCGTCGGGCGGCTCGTCGGGATCCGGTTCACGGAGTACTTCCTGAAGAGCGCGGTGGCTCCGCCGGGCCTGAAGACCGACTACGCGAGCTACCTGCGGGTGTCGCCGGCCGGGCGCGCGTGGATGCATGCCTCCGGCGCGTTGGCGACGAAGGTCGCTCCGTTCCTCGTGCTGGTCCTGGCCTCCGCCTACGACGTCGACGCCGCGGACTGGGCGTTCGTGATCCTCTGGGTGCTGGCGATCGGTCAGATCGTGACGGACGTCCTCTTCAGCACGAAGCGGAGCGACTGGAAGAAGGTCCGTCGCGAGCTCGCCGTGGCGCGTGCCCGGGCGGGTGGCACGAGCTGACGCGTATCCTGGCGGCGACCACTCGGGGAGCTCGGACAGGGCCGGGCTGAGAGGCGGGGGACGGTCCCCGCGACCCGCACGACCTGAACCGGGCAATGCCGGCGGAGGGAGCGATGGCGAAGCTGGGACCCCGAGCCCTCGACCTCTACGTCCTGACGTCGGCCCACGTGTTCGCCGGTCGCGACCACGAGGAGATCGCGACGGCGGCGATCGAGGGAGGCGCATCGGCGGTGCAGCTCCGCGCCCCCGAGCTCGACGACGACGCCCTGACCAGCCTCGCCTCGTCGATCGCGGGATGGGCTCGGTCGAAGGGTGTCCTGTTCGTGGTGAACGACCGGACAGAGGTTGCGGCGGCGAGCGGGGCGGGCGGCGTTCACGTGGGGCAGGGCGATGACCCGGAGGGCGTCCGCCGCCGTGTCCCTGAACGGATGGTCCT
>DASQTT010000323.1:0-4109 GCA_035641735.1 Actinomycetota bacterium
GGAACGCCTCGTCGAGGTCGCCGAGACCGAGCTCGCGACTCACCATCCCCTCCAGGTCCAGACGGCCGTCGAGCGCCCATCGCGCCATCTCCGGGAAGTCCTCGGCCGGGATCGGGTCGCCGCCGTCGGTGATCAACAGGGAGGTCTTCTTCGGGTAGGCGGCGCCCTCGGTTCCGTTCCACTCGAGCGTGACCGCGGCCGGGATCGGCGGCACGCCGATCGCGACCGCCGTGCCCGCGTAGCCGAGCATCGCGACCGCCTGCGAGACGACCGCGGGCACGCCTGTCGCCTCGAACGCGACGTCGACGCCGTCGCCGCCGGCGCGTTCGCGCACGGCGGCGACGGCGTCGACGCTCGACGCGTCCACCGTGTCGGTGGCGCCGAAACGCCGAGCCCAGTCCAACTTCGCCGGTACCAGATCCACCGCGATCAGCTGCTCCGCGCCCGCGATCCGCGCGCCCTGCAGCGCCGCGAGCCCGATCCCACCGAGTCCGATCACCGCCACGCGGGCCCCCGGCCACACCTTCGCGGTCTGGGTGGCCGCCCCGACCCCGGTCGAGACGCCGCATCCCAGGAGGCAGCCGCTCCGGAGCGGTAGCTCCTTCGGCATCGGTATCGCCTGTGCCGCATGGACGACGGTGTGGCTCGCCAACGTCCCCAGGGAGAGCGTGCCGGCGAGCGGCGCGGCGTCCCGGGTCCGGTGGAGCCTCGGCGGCTGGGTCCACGCGTGCATGCAGCGGCGGGGGACGCCGCGCCGGCAGGGTCCGCACGATCCGCACGGAACCGCCCACGCCAGGACGACGTGGTCTCCCACGGCGGGCGTCTTCACGCCGTCGCCGACCACCTCGACGACGCCGGCGCCCTCGTGGCCGAGCAGCATCGGGAACGGAGCACCCCAGTTCCCGTGATCCCGCGCCCACAGGTCGGAGTGACACACGCCGCTCGCGACGATCCGGACGAGCACCTCACCGGGACCGGGCTCGTCGATATCGATCCGCTCGACGCGCACCTCGCCGCCCATGCCGTCGACGATCGCGCCGAGCGCTTGGCGTGCCACCCACCCTCCCCTCCCGCGCAGAGCGGCTCATGCTAGCGTCGCGGTCGCCGATGGATGCCCAGACCCTCCGCGACCTCGCGCAGGCTCGCGCTCCGGAGCTCCTCGAGGAGCTGGAGGCGATGGTGAACATCGATTGCGGCTCGTATACCCCCGAGGGCGTGAACGCGATCGCGGACCGCTGCGAGCGACGGTTCATCGGGCACGGCTGGGAGGTCGAGCGTCGTCCGCACGACGGGGAGCCTCGCCTCGGCGACTTGCTGATCGGCCGCCTCCGGGGTGCCGGCGGGCCGAACCTCCTGCTCGTCGGGCACATGGACACCGTGTTCGACGAGGGCACGGCGACCGAGCGGCCGTTCCGGATCGACGGTGATCTCGCGCGCGGCCCCGGCGTGTCGGACATGAAGGCCGGTCTCCTGGCGGGGTTCTTCGCCACGCACGTGCTCCAGGAGGCCGGCGTCGCCGGCTTCGGCACGATCACGTACGTGTGCAATCCGGACGAGGAGATCGGCTCCCCGTTCTCCGGGCCGGTGATCCGCGAGCTCGCGCCGGATCACGACGCGGCCTTCGTGCTGGAGGGCGCCCGAGCGAACGGAGACATCGTCTCGGCGCGCAAGGGTGTCACCGACTACACGGTCCGGTTCGTCGGACGGGCGGCGCACGCCGGCGTGGAGCCCGAAAAGGGCCGCAACGCGATCCTGCGGGCCGCGCACGCGATCGCCGGCCTCCAGGGGCTGAACGGTCGATGGCCGGGGGTGACCGTGAACGTCGGCGTCGTCCACGGCGGCACGCGCTCGAACGTGGTGGCGGAGCGTTGCGAGCTCCATGTCGACCTGCGGTCGCCGGAGCTGCGGACGCTCGAGGAGGCCGAGGTGGAGATCCAGCGGCTCTGCGCGGAGACGACCGTTCCGGACGTGGCCGTGTCCGTCGAGACCGACAGCTGGCACCGCCCGATGGAGAAGGGTCCCGACGCCCAGCGCCTCGTCGATATCGCCGTCGGCGCCGCGGCGGAGCTCGGGTTCGACCTGCGCGACGCCGCGACCGGCGGTGCCTCCGACGCGAACACGACGAGCGCGGCCGGGACGCCGACGATCGACGGGCTGGGGCCGGTGGGCGGGGACGACCACAGCCCGGACGAATGGGTGGATCTCACGAGCGTCGTGCCCCGGACCGCGCTCCTCGCGACGGTCCTCTCGAGAGCTTGAGCCATGGGCCGTTCGGCGCCTCCCGACCTCCACCCGGACGCATACCGAGCCCTCGTCGAGGGGGCGCCGGTCGTCCTGTACATCGACCGGCCCGATGCGCTCTCGACGAACCTCTACACGAGTCCGCAGATCGTTCCGCTGCTCGGATACGAAGTGGCGGAGTGGATGAACGACCCCGAGCTGTGGGTCAGATGCCTGCATCCGGAGGACCGCGAGCGGGTGGTCCGGGCGCACGAGGCATCGAACTCACGAGGGGAGCGGTTCCGCGAGGAATACCGGATCCTCGCCAGCGACGGTCGTGAGGTCTGGATCCGTGACGAGGCGGTGCCGGTGTCGGCCGAGGACGGCACGATCGTGTACTGGCGCGGCGTGATGGTGGACATCACCGCACAGCGACGAGCCGATGAGCAGCTACGGGCCAGCCTCGAGGAGGTGCGGCGGATGGTCGAGCAGCGTCGGGACCTGGCGCAGCTCCTCGAGAGCGCGCAGGAGGAGGAGCGGCGCCGGATCGCCGCGGACATCCACGACGACCCGATCCAGGTCATGAGCGCGGTCGACATGCGCCTGCAGCTCCTCCTCGAGCACCCGGAGCGGATCGACGAGCACGAGATCGCCGAGCTCGCCGAGGACCTCCGCACCGCGATCGACCGGCTCCGCAACCTCCTGTTCGAGCTCCGTCCCGTCGCGCTGGATCTCGAAGGTCTCGTGCCCGCGATCGCGATGTACCTGGAGCACGCAGCGAAGGAGACCGGCTGGTCCTGGGGGATCTCGGAGGCGCTGGACGCGGAGCCCTCCGAGGAGTCACGCGTCACGATCTACCGGATCGCGCAGGAGGCGATCGCGAACGTCCGCAAGCACGCCGGAGCCAGCAGCGTCCAGGTCGACGTCGCGTCCGCCGACGGCGGCCTGCGGCTGAAGATCTCCGACGACGGGAGGGGTTTCGACCCGGACGCGAAGCCGTCGCCGGGCCACCTGGGACTGTCGACGATCACCGAACGGCTCGAGCTCGGCGGCGGATGGCTGCGCATCCACAGCGAGCCGGGCCGGGGGTCCGTACTGGAGTGCTGGATGCCGATCGACGAGGCGCCGGCGAGCGCCTGATCTACCGTTCGCCCGGTCAGCGATCGACCCGGGCAGGCACGTGGGTGGTGTGCACATGCGCACGCGGCGGGCCACGGTAGCCGCGATCCCCGATCCGGCACTCGATCGCGCCGATCCCGCTGG
Organism: Actinomycetota bacterium; assembly: GCA_035641735.1. Taxonomy (GTDB): domain Bacteria; phylum Actinomycetota; class UBA4738; order UBA4738; family HRBIN12; genus JAJNBA01. The sequence continues at coordinate 3,484 of DASQTT010000323.1, forward strand.
TCGAATCCGCGATCGAGTAGACCAGGTCGTGGAGCGGCGCCGCCATGCGTCCGTCGAGGAACGCGGTACCGTCCGCCACGCGGACGGCGAGGGTCGGGAGCCCGCGCGTCCGCTCGTCCCTCGAGATCGCGGCCCTGAGCTTCGCCTCGGTCACGAGGTCGTCGCGGTCGCCCGTGAACGGCGGGATGGCTCGCCACGCGAAGCCCACCCACCGACCGAGCTCGCGCCGGTTCCGCCACGCCCAGAGGGCGGCGGCCGCGCGGGTGACCGGGATGAATCTCAGCAACTTCCACATCGCGAGAACCTCTCCGTCGGACGTCTCGTCAGCCTTACCCCGATCCTGGCGTGCCCGAACCCCGTTTCGCTTCGAGGCACCTGGGTAGGGAAGAGATGAGGCCATCCGACCGGATGGCGCACCCCGGATGGAGGTGAGCGCACGCATGCTCGAGATGTGGACATATCGCAACACCGTGGTGATCGAGCCGAACGTCGACCTCTCCGGCTTCAAGGTGAAGGCCAGGGACGGCGACATCGGGAAGGTGGAGCTCTCCACGACCGACACCGGACAGAGCTACATCGTGGTCGACACCGGCCCGTGGATCTTCGGGCGGAAGGTCGTCCTCCCC
>DASQTT010000324.1:0-6439 GCA_035641735.1 Actinomycetota bacterium
AACACGACCTTCGCGACGTAGCCGAACGGTCCCTCCTCCTCGCCGAGCAGGAACGCGACGGCCTGGTGGAAGGCGATACCGCCGGCCGTCCCGACCGCGACCAACACCGCCGGCAGGAGCGGGGACGGCGAGGTGATGTACTGCCGCGCCAGTCCGACCGTGTAGCCGAGGATCGTGAGCGTGAGCGCCGTGATGCCTTTCGGCATGTTGAGCATGAAGTCTTCCGCGAGGCCGGCCACGAAGCCGACGACCGCACCCTCCGCCGGTCCCAGCAGCGCCGCGAACACCACCGTGATCAGGTAGAGGAGCTCGGGCCGCACACCGAGCAGCGTCAGCTCCGGGAAGACCGTGGTCTGAAGCAGGAGAGCGGTCACGACCACGGCGACCACCACGACGATGCGCTTCACGTCGTCTCCTGTTGAGGCCGGGCGAGGACGAGCACGTACCGCAACGTCGAGAAGTCGACAGCCGGGCGAACGGTGACGAAGGTCTCGACGGAGTCCGGGCCACTGAACGCGCGCGAGACGGTCCCGATCAACAGCTTGGCGGGGTAGAGCCCGGCCTGTCCCCCCACCGCGTAGCCGAGGGTGAACACCGACTCGGGCTCCGTCTCGCTCACGCGCGTGTCCTCGTCGATCAGATCCATCCGGAGGTCCTCCTCGCCCCGTCCCTCCACGATCCCCGCCTCGTTCGAGGTGGACAGCACGCCCGCGACGGCGAAGTCGCGGTCGATCACGAGCTGCACCGTCGCCGAGTTCGGGGTGGCGGCGGTCACGCGTCCGACGAGCCTGGCCTCGCTCGCGTCCCCGGCGACGACCGGCATGTCGGCGGCGATCCCGTGATCCGAGCCGTGGTCGATCGTGATCGTCCACTGGAAGTTGGACACGCTGCTCTTCGCGATCACCTGAGCCGCGACCGGCCGCTGGTCGCTCCAGGCACCCTGGAGGTCGAGCAGGTTGGAGAGGGTTGTCAGCTCGTCCTGCAGCTCTTGATTCTGCTGAGCCTGCGTCCGGAGCTCGTCCACTTGCCGCTGCAGGGCGCGGTTACGGTCGGCGAGCCCAGGCAGGTTGGCCACGTCGGTGAAGAACTCACTCACGGGCTGGACCACGCTGGACACGGCCCGCTGCAAGGGCGCGAGCGCGCTGTTCACGACGGTGCCGGCCTCGGCGAGCGGGCCCTGGTCGCCGCCGCGGTAGTCGATCGTGATGATCGCGAGGGAGGCGGCCACGAGGGAGACCACGAGGAGCCGAGCGGAGCGGGGTCGTTGCCGGATCGCCACGACGGCGGGTTACCGCCGGTTGCTCGAGGTCACCAACACGCGCTGGAGGACCTCGAACTCCTCGAGGCACTTGCCGGACCCCAGCACGACGGCCTGGAGCGGCGTGTCGGCGATCCGTACGGGCATACCGGTCTCGTGCCGCAGGCGCTTGTCCAGCCCGCGGATCAGGCCACCCCCGCCGGTCAGCACGATCCCCCGGTCCATGATGTCGGCGGCGAGCTCCGGCGGCGTCCGATCGAGGGTGGTCTTGATCGCGTCGATGATCGCGTTCACCGGCTCCTCGATCGCGCGGCGGATCTCCTCGGCCGCGATCGTGATCGTCTTCGGCAGACCGGACACGAGGTCGCGACCCTTGATCTCCGCGACGAGCTCCTCCGGCATCGGGTACACCGAGGCGATCGCGAGCTTGATCGCCTCCGACGTGCGCTCGCCGAGCAACAGCGAGTACTCCTTCTTCACGTGTTGGATGATCGCCTCGTCGAGCTCGTCGCCGCCGATCCGGATCGACGTCGACGTCACGATCCCGCCGAGCGAGATCACCGCGACCTCGGTCGTGCCGCCGCCGATGTCGACGACCATGTTGCCGGTCGGCTCGTGGATCGGGAGCCCGGCGCCGATCGCGGCGGCCATCGGCTCCTCGATGATGTACGCGCGGCGCGCGCCGGCGGCGATCGTCGCCTCCTCGACCGCCCGCTGCTCGACGCCTGTGATCCCCGACGGGACGCAGACGACCACCCGCGGCTTCGCCAGCAGGCGGCGCTTGTGCACCCGCTGGATGAAGTAGCGCAGCATCTTCTCCGTGACGTCGAAGTCGGCGATCACGCCGTCCTTCAGAGGGCGAACCGCCTGGATGTGCGACGGAGTTCGGCCGATCATCCGCTTGGCGTCGGCGCCCACGGCAAGGATGGCTCCAGTAAGGGTGTTGAGCGCAACCACCGACGGCTCGTTCAGGACGACGCCACGACCGCGCACGTACACGAGCGTGTTCGCCGTCCCGAGGTCAACCGCCATGTCGCGACCAAGGAACCCCAGCACTCCCTCCGTCCCCGGTGCTCGAGACGTGGGAGAAGAAGCGTGATGAACCCTCTCGGCCATGGGCTCGGGGGAGATTGAACAGGACGCGCCGAGCGGTGGCAACCCGACGTGCCCGCATCGGGCCGCCATGGACTCGCTCGCAGGGCGCCCCGGCCCTGATATCCGAAGGCCGGGGGCGTCGACATCGCCTACCCGGTCGTCAGGGACGGACCCGACGACCTGCTGTTCTCTCGGGGATGGGCGACACATCGCGCTCCGCGGGGTCCCGGGCCGATGGCCGCTCTACGAGCCGTCGCTGGACGCCCGTTGATCGGCTACGGGGCGATGTTCTGGTTCACCCGGAACCGGTTGTCCGGGTCGTACGCGCGCTTGACCTCCACCAGTCGGTCGTAGTTCTGTCGATAGCTCGCTCGCACCCGGCCCTGGTCGTCGCCGGACATGAAGTTGACGTACCCACCCGAATCCGGGTCCGGCGCGACCGCGTCGTGGTATCCGCGGACCCAGGCCGTGTTCGCGTCGTTATCGGCCGGGTCGGGCCACATGCCGGCGATGTTCGTGACGAACGTCGCATCCCGGTACGCGAACGCCGTGGCGTCGGGGGCCACCCGCTGAGGAGCGCCGTTGATCGCGTAGAGGTGCATCGTCGAGTTGACCGCGGGGACGTTCGGCCCGTGTTCCAGATGAGCCGCGATCGCCTCGTCGGTGAGCTCGGTGGCGTAGCTGGTCTTCCAGTAGTGCTGGAGACCGGGCGGCACGAGGCCGTCGAAGGCGCTGTTGAGCGCCGGATACGGCATCGGGCCGACGTGCTCGGCGACCACGGGGGCGACGTCGTGCAGCGGCTTCAGGACCGATTCCCCCTGCTCGATCGGTCCGGCCCAGGCGGCGACGAACGCCAGGAACGGCTCGCCGTGACGCTCTTCCGGGATGAACGGGAGCGGCGGCGCGATCTGCCACGCCGGGAATCCCCCGAACTCCTCCGGGGCGTCGGGGACGAACTCCCGGAACCAACGGAACACGTCCCCCGCGGCGTCGATCTCGAAGAACATCGGGCCGCCGTAGATATCGGCGACCGGGTGCAGCCGGAACTCGAGGGCCGTCGCGACGCCGAAGTTCCCGCCGCCGCCGCGCAAGGCCCAATAGAGGTCCTCGTGCTCGCGCTCGCTGGCGGTGACGACCCGGCCGTCGGCCGTCACGACCTCCGCCGAGAGCAGGTTGTCGCAGGACAGTCCGGCGCCGCGCGAGAGGTATCCGATCCCGCCACCGAGGCTCAGTCCCGCGACGCCGGTCGTCGAGATGATGCCTCCGGTCGTGGCGAGGCCGTGCGCGTTCGTCGCGTCATTGAAGACGCCCCACGTGGCGCCGCCCTGAGCCTTCGCCGTCATCGCCCCGGGATCGACGGTCACCTCGCGCATCGCCGCGAGGTCGATCACCAGCCCGTCGTCGACGGTCCCGAAGCCGGGGACGCTGTGACCGCCTCCGCGGATCGCGATCGGGAGATCCTGCTCGCGCGCGTGATCCACGGCCGCCACGACGTCCTCGACGGTCTCCGCCCGGACCACGACGGAGGGACGGCGGTCGATCATCGCGTTGTAGACCGCGCGTGCCTCGTCGTACTCGGGATCGTCGGGGGCGATCACGTGCCCTCGGGTCGCGGCGCGGAGATCCTGGATCGTCGATGCCATCGTGCACCCCCATCGTCGAGACCCGCGCCTCCATCCGGCGCCGCGGGCGTGAGGCCGCGCACGGCGCATCGCGGGTCGAAACCCCTTGGTTTCGCGGACGCTACCCGGCAAGCTCGCGGCGTGCAACCGCTAGGCTCGCATGCCGTGTCGGCCGATCGGATCGCCGTCCTGTTCCCCGGACAGGGGTCGCAGTTCGAGGGCATGGCGGACCCGTGGAACGCCCATCCCGCGGCGGCGCCCGTCCTCGCGGAGACCTCGGAGGCCGTCGGCCGCGACCTCGTGGATGGCTGCCGCGACCCGGAGGCGCTGGCGACCACGGCGTTCGTCCAACCCGCGCTCCTGGCCTGCGGCGTGGCCGCGTTCCGGGTCCTCGAGGACGAGGGGATCGGGCCGGCCGGCGTCGCGGGCCACTCGCTCGGGGAGTTCTCCGCGGTCGTCGCCGCCGGCGCCCTGGACCTGCACGAGGCGATCGAGGTGGTCCTCGTCCGCGGGGAGGCGATGCAGCGGGCCGGCGAGGAGCGACCGGGGACGATGACCGCGCTCCTCGGGGTCGGGACCGAGGAAGCGGCCGGGATCTGTGCGGAGACCCGCGGGGACGACGTCCTGCTGGTCGCGAACGAGAACTCTCCCGCGCAGGTCGTGCTGTCCGGATCGGTCCCGGCGATCGAGCGCGCGGAGGCGCTCGCGAAGGAGCGCAAGCTCCGCGCCGTCCGGCTGAACGTCGCCGGCGCGTTCCACTCCCCGCTCATGGAGCCCGCCGTCTCGGCGATCGAGCAGCGGCTCGACCAGGCCACGTTCACGGCGCCGCGGTTCCCGATCGCCGAGAACGTGGCCGGTGCGCTGGTCGCCGATCCCGATGGGCTCCGGATCTTGCTGAAGCGACACGTCGTCTCGCCGGTCCGGTGGGAGTCGTGCGTGCGAGCGCTGGCTGCGGCCGGCGTTACGTCGTTCCTGGAGGCGGGCCCGGGCGACGTGCTCACCAAGCTGATGAAGCGGATCGTCCCGGGCGCCGCGGCGCGCGCCGTCGGCTCGCCCGAAGGCGCGCGGGCAGCCGCGCACGACCCGCCTCGCGACGAGGCCGTTCGTTAGACTCGCGCCGTGACCAGGAACGCCACGATCACCGGCGTCGGGTCCGCCCTCCCTCCCCTCCTCGTCCCCAACACGTGGTTCGAGGACAGGGTCGACACCAATGACGAGTGGATCCGTACGCGGACGGGCATCGTTGCCCGGCATTTCGTCGAGGAGGGCATGGACACGTCCGACCTCGCCGTGGAGGCCGCGAAGACGGCGATGGCGACGGCGGCGATCACTCCGGACCAGCTCGACATGATCGTCGTGGCCACCGTCACGGGCGACACGCCCTTCCCCGCGACCGGCGTCTGGACGCAGCGGAAGCTCGGCGTGCGCTGCCCGGCCTTCGACGTGAACGCGGCCTGCGCCGGCTTCAGCTACGGGCTCGCCACGGCCACGGCCTTCGTCGAGGCCGGCATGGCGGACACGATCCTGTTGATCGGCGCCGAGATCTTCAGCCGCATCCTCGATTTCACCGACCGCGCCACGTGCATCCTGTTCGGCGACGGCGCCGGCGCCGCGATCATCCAGCCTTCCGACCGGGCCGGCATCGAGGGGACGATCCTCGGCGCGGACGGAGGGGCGGCCGACCTGCTGATGATGCCGGCGGGCGGGACGCGCCACCCCGCGTCCGTGGAGACCGTCGAGGCGCGCGACCACTCGATCCGGATGCCGAAGGGCGGCGAGGTCTTCAAGCGCGCCGTCACCGAGATGGCGGCGGCGTGCCGGGAGCTGCTGGAGAAGTCCGGCCACACGCCGGCCGACGTCGACGTGTTGATCCCGCATCAGGCGAACGCCCGGATCATGCTCGCGGTGGCGGAGCGGCTCCATATCCCGGCGGAGCGTTCGATCCTCGACGTCGCCGAGGTCGGGAACACGAGCGCCGCGTCGATCCCGATCGCGCTCGCCCGCGCGTGGGAGGCTGGCCGGATCCGCGAGGGAGACCTCGTCCTGTTCACGTCCTTCGGGGCCGGACTGACGTGGGGAGCGACGCTCGTGCGCTGGACGATGCCGGAGCCGTCGCGATGACGTCACGCGTCGCCGTGGTCACCGGCGGGTCGCGCGGGATCGGCCGCGCATGCGCCGAGGCGCTCGCCGGCGGGGGTTGGACCGTGGCGATCGGGTATCGGACGCGGGAGGCCGATGCGAAGGAGGCCCTGGACGCGCTGGAGGCGGCCGGCACGCCCGGGATGGCCGTGCACCTGGACGTCACGGACGACAGCAGCGTGCAGGAGGCGTTCCGCCGCGTCTCCGACGAGGCCGGTCCCGTCACGGGGCTCGTGAACAACGCCGGCTACTCGCGCGATGGCTTGCTCCTGAAGTACTCGATGGAGGAATACGAACGCACGATGTCGACGAACCTCCGCGGCTC
>DASQTT010000325.1:0-3213 GCA_035641735.1 Actinomycetota bacterium
GACCAGACGGAGCTGCCGCTGCTGGTCAAGGGCGTGCTCACGGCCGAGGACTCTCAGCGGGCGCGCGAGTCCGGCGTCGACGGCATCGTGGTCTCCAATCACGGCGGTCGCCAGGTCGATGGCGCCGTCGCAGCGCTCGACGCGCTCGAGGAGGTCCGCCAGGCGGTCGGGCCCGAGCCCGTGGTGCTGATGGACGGCGGGATCAGGCGGGGCTCGGACGTGCTCAAAGCGCTCGCGCTGGGGGCGGACGCCGTCCTGCTGGGCCGGCCGTACGCGTACGGACTCGCGGTCGGCGGCCAGGAAGGCGTCGAGGCCGTGATCCGGCATCTGATGGCGGAGACCGACCTCACACTGGCGCTCGTCGGCGGGCGTGAGGCGCGTAACCTCGACCGGTCATGGATCGCGGCGTCGTCCTGAACGAGCTCGAGCGCTTCGGCGTCGAGGAGATCGAGCTCGACGAGCCGGGCGCGGGGGAGGCGCGGGTTCGGATCGAGGCCAGCGGCGTCTGCCACTCCGACCTCCACGTCGTGCGAACGGGCTTCAACCACCCGATGCCGGTCCTGCTCGGGCACGAAGGCGCGGGTGTGGTCGAGGCGGTGGGCGAAGGAGTCGAACACGTCGGCGCCGGGGACCGTGTCGTCATCGGCTGGCGCGCGCCGTGCGGGGAGTGCCCCTGGTGTCTCCGCGGCGCCGGCCATCTCTGCCGAACGCCTGCGATGGCGGCCCAGAGGATGCACACGCGGGACGGGCGGGACCTGATGGGCGCGATGCGGGCGGGGACCTTCTCCTCGCGGACCGTGGTCCACGCGGCCTCGCTCGTGGCGCTTCCCGACGGGCTTCCGGCGGAGGAGGCATGCCTGATCGGCTGCGCGGTCGCGACGGGCGTCTGCTCGGTCCTGAAGACGGCCGAGGTCTGGGAAGGTGCACGCGTCGGCGTCATCGGCTGCGGCGCGGTTGGCCTGTCCGTGATCCAGGGAGCACGGGTTGCCGGTGCGGCGGAGATCCATGCTCTCGACCTGGACGAGCGCAAGCTCGACGCCGCTCGCCGCTTCGGTGCGACGCACACGGGCGAGGCGGAGCGTCTCGACTTCGTCTTCGACGTCGTCGGTCGGCCGGAGACCGTGGCGCTCGGGCTGCAGATGCTGGGGCACGCGGGGACGCTGGTCTACATCGGCCTCCCGCAGCCCGGATCCGAGGCGCTCGTGCCGCTCGACCGCACGTTCGACCGGCGGCAGCGGATCCTCGTCTCGCACGGGGGAGACCACGTCCCGGCCGAGGACTTCCCACTCCTGCTGGGCCTGGCGGCCGACGGCCGGTTGGATCTGGACGGAATGGTCTCGAAGCGAATCGAGTTGGATGAGGTCGAGTTGGCGTTCCGGGACATGGAGGCAGGGGAAGTCATTCGCTCGGTGATCGTCCTGTGAGGGTTCCGCCTCCGGTCGCCGAGCTGATCGGGATCGAGGTCGTTGAGGCCGGCGCAGGCACGTGCACGATGAGGCTCGAGGCCGGAGAGCAGCACTCCAATCCGATGGGGACGATTCACGGCGGGATCCTCTGCGACCTCGCCGACGCCGCGATGGGCATGTCGTTCTTCGCGACCCTCGAGGAGGGCGAGTCGTTCACGACGCTCGAGCTGAAGATGAACTACCTCCGGCCGTTCTGGACGGGAACGCTGCTCGCGCACGGGTCGGTCATCTCGCGCGGGAAGACGGTGGGCCTGACGGAGTGCCGGATCCTCGACGACCAGGGGCGGCTGATCGCGCACGCGACCAGTACCTGCATGGCGCTCCGGGGAGACGCCGCGCAGGGGCGCTAGGCGTCCGGTCCGAGGACCCGGTCGATCAGGTCGGGATAGTCGGCGTCGGTCTCGGGATCCCAGCCGGGCGTCAGGTGCCGCCGGCGGAGCAGCTCCGCGGCGTCGGGCTCTCTCGAGCGAAGGGCCTTGACCTGCAGCGAGCGCACGAGGGCGTCGAGCTGCCGGCGTCCGTGCAGCGCGCCGACCGTCGGATCCTCGACGGAGCGTCGCAGACGGGCGGCCAGCTCCGCCGACGCGCCGCTCCGCTCAACCACGAGGTCGACGGCGTCCAAGCGGGCGAGATCGCGGAGGACCTGCGCGCAGAGGACGTTGTGCGTCCCCTCCCAGCTCTCGAAGACGATCGCGTCGCGGTAGAGCCGGGGCAGCGGCGAGAAGTCCTCGATCGTCCCGTTGCCTCCGAGCGCCTCGATGCCGCGCCGGATCACCTTCGTCGCCGCCAGTGCGGTCACGAACTTGTTTGCGTTCACGAGCACGCGGTGCCACGCCGTGTCCTCCTCGCCCGCTTCGCCCTTGTCGATCCGGTCCACGAGCTCGGTCAGCTCCATCGTCGAGGCGAGCGCCGCGTCCGCCTCGGCCTTCATCACCGCCAGGTTCTCGCGGACGAGCGGGTAGTCCGAGATGACGCGCCCGAACGCCTCGCGCTCGCGGGCGAATCCCGACGCAACGATGGTGGCGCGGCGCATCAGGCCGGCCGACCCGAGCGCGTTCAGCCAACGGGAGGTGTTCAGCACGCCGACGGCCGTTCGGAAGCCGTCCTCCAGCGGCCCGAGCGGATACGCGGGTGCGCCTTCGAACTCGATCTCGCCGGTCGCGAGAGCGCGCGTCCCGAGCTTGTCCTTCAGTCGGCGGATTCGGAATCCGCCCCCCGAGCGAGGCACGAGGAAGCATCCGATTCCGGGCGTCCCCTCCGGTGCGCCCCGCGGGCGGGCGGTCACGAGGAACTGGTCGGCGTCCGCGACCGAGCAAAACCACTTCTCCCCCTGCAGCCGCCAGCCGGCCCGGTCCCGGATCGCCTCGACCCGGTTCGCGCCGACATCGGACCCGCCGTGCCGCTCCGTGAGGAACTGGGCGCCACGCTCCGCCTGGTCGTAGTCGGTCTCGATGAGCGGCGGGAGAAACCGCTCGCGCAGCTCGTCAGAGCCGTGCGTCTTCAGCGCGCGAACGAGTCCCGCCGTGCAGACGACGGGACACGTGTGGCCGCCCTCCCCCGCGTGTGCGAGGAGATAGACGAGCGCGGCCTGCTCGGGTGCAGCGGCGTCGACGATGCCGGAGGCCCAGATCGCGCGGCCGGCGCGATGGTAAGCGGGATCGAAGTCGATCTCACCGTTCTCCAGGAGCCGTGGCAGGTTCCGCTCGGACTCCTCGACCGCGGGGTCGACCACGTCCATCACGACGTC
>DASQTT010000326.1:0-2212 GCA_035641735.1 Actinomycetota bacterium
GATCCCGGCGAGGTCGTGTTCGGACCGAACGCGACGACGCTCCTGCTCCACCTCTCCCGCTCGTTCGGGAAGACGCTCCGCCCGGGAGACGAGGTGGTGCTCACCCGGCTCGACCACGACGCGAACGTGCGTCCGTGGGCGCTCGCCGCCGCCGACGCGGGCGCCACGGTGCGCTGGGTGGACGTGCGCGACGACGACGTCACGATCGATCTCGACTCCTTCGACGATGCGTTGTCCGAGCGGACGCGGCTGGTGGCCTTCACGCTCGCGTCCAACGCCGTCGGCACGATCCCCCCGGCCGCCGAGCTCGTGCGCCGCGCGAAGGCGGCGGGGGCGCTCGTCGCCGTCGACGGCGTGCACCTGGCGCAGCACCGGCTCCTCGACCTCCACGGCGTCGGCGCGGACGTCGTGGCGTGCTCGCCCTACAAGTTCTTCGGGCCGCACCTGGGGATCCTGGCGGTGCGCCGCGAGCTCCTGGAGACGTGGGTGCCGTACAAGCTCGTTCCCGCGCCGGAGGAGGCTCCGCAACGCTGGGAGACGGGGACGCAGAACCACGAAGGGTTGGCGGGGCTCGACGCCGCGATCGGTTACCTGGCGTCGCTCGGCGGCGACGAGGGGTCGCGGCGGGCCCGCCTCGCGGGGGGGTACGACGCGATCGCCGAGCACGAGCACGAGCTCGCGCGGCGCTTCCTCACCGGCCTCGCGGAGCTGCCGCACGTGCGCCTCTGGGGGATCCGCGACGTCGATCGTCTGGAGGAGCGCACACCGACCTTCGCGATCCGGGCCGGGTCACAGCCGCCCGCGGAGACCGCGAAGGCGCTCGCGTCCCGCGGCATCTTCGTCTGGGACGGCGATTACTACGCGCGGGAGATCATGACGCGGCTGGGGTTGCTCGAGACCGGCGGCGCCGTTCGGATCGGGTTCTGCCACTACCACACCACCGACGAGGTGGATCGCGTCCTCGAGGGGCTCCGAGACCTTCGTTAGCCGGCCGCCGCGGCGGTGCGCCGCGCGACGATCCAGCCTATGGTCGCGACGGCGGCGATCCCGAGGAGCGCGGGGACACCGCCCGGATCCCAGCCCCCGATCGCGGCCGCGAGACCGGCGAAGGTGACGACGGCGACGCCGGCGGCCGGCGCGAGCCCGATCGCGTCGGCCGGCGCGGGGGACACGCGCGAGGCGGCCAGCGCCCAGCCGCCGCCGATCGAGCCGAGGGCGAGGAGGACGAGCGCGATACGGGCGGCGGCCTCCGCGACCGGGAGCCGGACGGGTCGGACGGGCCGCACGGCTCCCGTTGGCGTCGGGCCGCGGAGGACGGCGAGATCCGCGGCGGCGAGCGATGAGGCCCCGGCGACCCGCACCCACGCCTCGGGTCGCACCCATGGCCGCACCACGAGCACCGCCGGGTCCCGGTCGAGGACGGCGTCGACGGCCGGCCACGTCCGGGCCGAGATCGCCTGGAAGCGAGCGTCGCCGGGCCGGTCCGTCCGACGGCCCTCGAGCAGCTCGCGCTCGTCGCCGACGTAGAGCGCGACGTCGAGGAACACGGCGTCCGGCGCCGCGGCGCGGACCGCGTTCAGCCGCGCTTTCCACGTCAGCAGCTCGAGCCCGTCCGCCGGGTCCATCACCACGACGACGGGGCGGTCCGCGTCGACCGCGAGGAGGTACCCGGCCACGACATCGGCCCCGGGCCCGAGGGCCGGAGCGGGCCGTGCGGCCCGGACCTCGAACGGCCGGAGCGCGATAGCGACGATCGCGACCGCAACGAGCCCCGCGGCGGCGATCGCCGTGACGGATCGCGCCCGTGACCGCTCCCCCAGGCGTCCACCGATCCAGCGCCCCCCTCCGACGATCGCGAGCGCTCCGAGCGCGGGAGCGGGCACGCCCACGAGCAGCGTGCGATGCCCCGGGATCTGCGGAACGAGCGCGAGCAGCGCGAGTCCGCCGGCCGACACCGCGAGCCAGGCGATCGCGAGCCACACGGCCGATCGGGACCGCCGCCCGTCGCGCCAGGAGACGGCGACGAGGACGCCGAGCGCGACCATCGCGAGACTGAGGAGGGGATCGATCCACGTGAGGAGCTCGGCGGCGCGCTCGTCGAACCGTTCCCGCGCGATGGCCAGGTCCTGCAGGTCGTCCAGGCTCACGCCCAACACGCCCCCGACGATCGCGACGGCCGCGACCGCCGCAACGGCGAACGCAACTGCGGCGG
>DASQTT010000327.1:0-13981 GCA_035641735.1 Actinomycetota bacterium
GCCGGGAACGCCACGGTCCGTGCGCCGAGCTCGTCCGCGACCCTGAGGGACTCGGTGTGACAGCTCGCGAGGAGCGCAGAGCGATCCTCGGATTTCGCATGCACGGGCCCGACGGTGTGGATCACCCACCGAGCGGGGAGTCGTCCGCCGGTCGTCGCGGCGGCCTTCCCCGTCGGTAAGCCGTCCGGCCAGTCGGTGGCTCGGAGCTGCCGGCACTCCTCCAGGATCGTGGGTCCTCCCTTCCGATGGATCGCACCGTCGACGCCGCCGCCGCCGAGCAGGGAGGAGTTGGCCGCGTTCACGATCGCGTCGACCTCCTGCTCGGTGATGTCGCCTTCGAGGAGAGCGATCCGGGGCATGTCGCTATCGTAGGTCGATGATCGTCTGCCTCGCGGCGAACCCGTCGGTGGACCGGCTCTTCGAGGTGGAACGGCTCGTGAAGGGCGACATCCACCGTCCGGTGAGCTTCGTGCAGGTCGCGGGTGGGAAGGGCCTGAACGTCGCGCGCGCGGCGGCGTCGCTCGGCGCCGACGTCCACGCGGTCGCGCTGCTGCGTGGGCACAGCGGGCGTTGGCTGCGGGAGGCGCTCTCGGCCGGCGGCGTGCCGGGGGAGTTCGTGTGGACGCACGGCGAGAGCCGCTCCTCGCTCTCCGTCGCCGACCGCGAGACCGCGGCGCTGACGGAGTTCTACGAGCACGGGGAGGTCGCGCCGCGGAGCGCGTGGGTCGAGCTGACGCATGCCACCGTCTCTCGGGTCGAGCCGGGCGGGTGGTTGACGATCTCGGGCTCGATGCCCCGCGGGGCGCCCGACGACGGCTATCGCGACCTGATCGCCGAGGTCCGAGCGCTCGGCGTGCACGTCGCGCTCGACGCCGAGGGCGTCCGGCTGAGCGAAGCGCTGCCCGAGGGACCCGACGTCGTGAAGGTGAACGTCGCGGAGGCGAGCGGCCTGCTCGGCGTCCCGACCGCGCGCCGGGAGGACTCGCTCCTCGCGGCGTCGAAGATCCGAGCGATGGCGGGCGGGGACGGGCACGCGGGCATCGTCACGCGCGGCGCGGAAGGCGTGATGCTCGCCGCGCCCGACGGTTCCCTCTACGAGGGGATCCTCTACGTTCGGGGCCGCTATCCCGTGGGCAGCGGCGACGCGTTCCTCGCCGGGCTCGTCACGGCGCTCGACCGCGGGAACGCGTGGGAGGAAGCGCTCCGGCTGGCGCTCGGCGCTGGCGCGGCGAACGCCGAGATGCCGGGCGCCGCCAGGCTCGACCCCGATCGTGCGCGCGCGCTCGCGGCGCAGGCCGACATCCGTCTCCTCTAGTGCTGCGCGTCGACCCGGTCGGCGAGCACGAGTGGGCGACGTTCCGCGAGATCCGGCTCCGTTCGCTCCTCGACAGCTCGGACGCGTTCGGAGCGACCTACGGCGAGGAGTCGTCGTACTCGGAGCCGCGCTGGAGGGACTGGGCAGCGGGACGGTGGCGTGGCGGCGCGGCGGCGGTGTACCTCGCCCGCGAAGACGGCGATCCGGTCGGGACCGCCACCGTCGCCGAGTACGACGCCGAGCCGGGCATCGCGCACATCTACGCGATGTGGGTCGCCCCGGGCACGCGCCGGACCGGCGCCGGGCGCGCGCTGCTGGCGGCGGCGGCCTCGTGGGCGCGCGAGCGGGGTTGCGAGCGGCTCGTCCTGTCCGTGACCGAGTCGAACGCGACCGCCCGCGCGTTCTACGCGGCCGTCGGCTTCTTGGAGACCGGCGACCCGAGGCCGCTCCGGGAGGGCTCGGACCTGCAGGTACTCCGCATGACCTATGAGCTCTGACGCACCGGGCGCGGGAGGACCGTCGATACACTCGCGCGGATGAAGCGATCGGCCGCCGAGGGCATCTCGCCCGCGGCCGCCGTGATCGGCCTCTTCGTGATCTTCGGGCCGATCATCGCGTCCTTCTTCCCGTTCCTGTCCGTGTACCTGCAAGGCCGCGGCTTCGAGCCGGATCAGATCGGGTTCCTGCTCGGCGCGATGGCCGCGATCCGGATCGTCGCGATGCCGGTGTGGGGTCACGTCGCTGACACGCGGATCGGGCGGAAGCGGGCCCTCCAGCTCGGGCTCGTCGGCATGGTCGCCTTCGCGCTCGTGGCGTCGGTCCTCGATTCGTTCCTCGGTGTGACCTTCGCCGCCGTGGGGATCGCACTGGCCATGGCCGCCTCGGGTCCGAACATCGACGCGCTCGCGCTCGTGCAGCTCGGGGACGACCGGATGGCCGACTACGGCCGGATCCGCGGCTGGGAGAGCCTCTCGTACGCGACCGCCTGCCTCCTGTTCGGCTGGCTGCTCGAGATCCACGGCGTGACGCTCGCCCTGCCGATCTACGCGGCGTGCGGGGCGCTCCTGTTGTTCTGGACCACGATCGCCGTCCGCCCCGATCGGCCGCACGAGCGTGTGCGGCACGGACGGCTCGGCGCGGTCGGCGCGGTGTTCCGAACCGCGCCTCGATTCTGGGGGTTCCTCGTCGCCACCCTCCTCGTCTGGACCGGCTTCAACGGCGCGTGGAACTTCGTCGGCCTGAAGATCGTGGGCGCGGGCGGCGGACCGCTCCTGATCGGCTTCGGCGCGTCGCTGGGCGGGTTCTTCGAAGTCGCGGTGATGCGGCTGTCGCCGCGGCTCCACCGACGTCTCGGGCTCCGCAAGGTCTACGCGCTCGGCTGTCTGGTGTACGCGGTGGGATTCCTGCTGTGGGGCCTGGTCGACGATCCGACCGCGGTCTCGGTCCTGGCCGTGCTCGAGGGGATCGGCTTCTCGTTGCTGTTCACGACGTCGATCCTCGTCGTGGGCAAGCTGCTGCCGACTTCCCTGTATTCGAGCGGGAACGCGATCGCCAGCATGGTCGGCTTCGGGATCGGCCCGATCATCGGCGGCGGCCTCGGCGGCATCGTGTACGAAGGGCTCGGCCCCACGACGCTGTTCGTCGGCTCATCCGTGCTGGCGCTGGTCGGAGGGGTTGCCGCGATGATCGCGCTGCGCACGCCCCCGCTGGACCGGCCGCTCGACGCCGACGCCACGCCGGAACGCGAGCCGGCTCCGGAGCCCGGCCGCGTGTGACCGGCCTGACCTGCGCGCTTTGCAGGGCGGTCGGCCGCCGTGACACGATGGGCGTTCCAGGCCAACGGAGGTGGAACCATGCCGGATGAGAAGGACACGCCCAAGGGCGACGAGACGCTCGCCGACCGCGCGAAGGAGGTCGCCGGCACCGTTGCCGAACGCGCCGAGCCCGTGATGCAGAAGGCCAAGGAGATCGCCGGGACGATGGCGGAGAAGGCCGGGCCCACGATGGAGAAGGCGAAGGACCTCGCCGGAACCGCCGTGAAGAAGGCCGGGCCCGCGATGGACAAGGCGAAGGACCTCGCCGGAACCGCCGTCAAGAAGGCCGAACCGGCCATCGGGAAGGCCAAGGAGTCGGCGGAGGAGCTCGTCGACAAGGTGAAGGGATCGCGGCCGAAAGATCAGGGCGAGTGAGGGAGATCCGATGGTCAGCGCGTACATCCTGATCCAGACCGAGGTCGGCAAGGCGTCGCAGGTCACCCAACAGGTCCGTGGTATCGACGGCGTGGTAGCCGTCGATCCGGTGACCGGCCCCTACGACGTGGTCGCTCGCGCCGAGGCGGATGACCTCGACGGGCTCGCGAAGGGCACCGTGATGCCCATGCAGGAGCTCGACGGCATCACGCGGACGCTCACCTGCCCCGTGATCCAGCTGTGAGCGGCGGCCGGTCGCCGGCGCGATGACCATATCGATCCGCCGCGACGCGGAGATCTCCGACGTCGACGGCGGGTGGTTCCGCGCCCGCTGGCACTTCTCGTTCGACACCTACTACGACCCCGAGTACGTGCAGTTCGGGACGCTCCGGGTCTTCAACGACGACCGGCTCGTCCCCGGTGCGATCTGGCCCTTGCATCCGCACCGCGACATCGAGGGGCTCACCTACGTCGTGGAGGGCTCGTTCCGCCACGAGGACGACGTGGGCGGAGCGCCCGGGCCGCTGCCGGCCGGATCGGTCCAGCGCATGACGCTGGGCCGCGGCGCGTGGCACTCCGAGCAGAACGCGAGCGAGACCGAGCCGATGCGCTTCATCCAGCTCTGGATCGTGCCGGCCGAGCGCGGGCTCGAGCCCGGGGTCGAGCAGAAGTCGTTCACCGAACAGGACCGGACCGATCGACTGCTCGAGGTGATCGGCGGCGACGGCGGCGACGCGGTGCTCGTCCACCAGGACGCTCGCGTCTTCGTCTCGAGGCTGAGTCCCGGCGTCGAGGTCAAGCACGACCTCGGCTTCGGCCGCGGCGTCTACCTGTACGTGATCGAAGGCGACGCGGACGTCGGCGGTGAACGGCTGACCACCGGCGACGCGGCCCGGATCTGGGACGAGCCCGCGCTCGCCATCTCGGCGAACGACGCGACCGAGCTGATCCTCGTCGACGTGTCGCTCGTCCCGTGAACCGCAGCGCTCACTCGACGTCCGCGCTGACCGGGAACGGGAGCGCGATCGGGTCGTAGGACGGCGAGCGGCCGCGTTCGTCGAACCGGTCCATCCCCCAGCCGGAGACGTCGGTGACGTCGGTCGCGCCCTCGACCGCCAGATCCGCGGCGATCCTGGCGACCGCGGGCCCCCACATCATCCCGTGCCCGACGGCGGTCGCGACCGTGACGCCGGGGATCTCGTCAGCCTCCCGCGTGCAGACCGTTCCGACGATCGGGAGGTGGTCGGGGCAGTATTCGATCGTCGCAGCCCAGGCCTTGCGGATCCCGAGCTCGCGGGCCACCGGGACGGCGCGGCGCATCCGCCGCTCCATCTTGCGGAGGTAGGGCCAGTCGACCTCGCGAGCCGTGCCCGGCGCCTCGTCGGGGTTCGACATCCCGAAGAGCAGGCCGCCCTCCTCGAGTCGCCAGTAGAGACCGAGGGCGTTCTCGAACACCATCGGGAGGCGGTCGACGTCGAACGCCTCGTGCGGCTCGGTGACCGCGACCTGATGACGGACGGCGCCGACGAAGAACCGGGCGCCGACGAGATCGCCGACCGCCCGGAGCTTCGGGCCTCCGGTGAGCAGCACTCGTTCGGTGGCGATCGACCCCTCCGGGGTCTCCACGGCGATCGGTCCCCCGTCGCGGCCCGTGCGGATCCCGAGGAACGGCGTGCGCTCGCGGAGATCCACGCCGGCGCGCTGCATCGCGAGCGAGTAGGCGCGGACGTTCCGTGGAGGGTCGACGTACCCGTCACCGGGCGCGTACGAGGCGCCGCGGAACGCCGACGGGTCGAGGGTCGGGTTGAGCTCCGCGGCCTCGGCGGCATCGACGTACCGCACGTCCTGCAGGGCGGCGGCCCGCTGCATCTCGACGCGAGCCCGCGCTTCGCGTTCCTGCGCGGCGTTCGTGGCGAGGATCAGGTACCCGAGCTCGCGGAACCCGCTGTCGGTCCCGTAGCGCTGGCGCTGGGACCGATAGAAATCGATCGACCACCGTCCGAGGGCCACGGTCTCGGGCGTGCCGCCCTGCGCCCGCACGATGCCGGCGGCGCGCGACGACGCGCCCTGTCCCGCGAGATCGCGCTCGAGCACCACGACGCGCCGGGCGCCGAGCTCCGTCGCGAAGACGGAGGCCCACGACCCGATCGTCCCGGCGCCGACGACGACGAGGTCGGCCACGTCGCGCATCGAGGTTCCGTCCCTTCGGTCGAGCGGGCCGAAGTGTAGGGGATACGTAGAGTGGCTCCGATGCGTTCCTCCGAGACGGACGCCACCGCATCGGCTCCCGTCCCGCCGCCCGTCGCGGACCGGCGGACGATGGTCGAGGAGATCCTCGTCGTCCTCTCCCTATCGGTGCTGGCCGGTGCGGCGTACGCGATCCTTTCACTGATCGAGTCGCCGGTCTCCGGCGTCGTCGTCGCGGCCGCCAACCAGTCGAACGCGTTCGCACGGCAGCTGCTCGCGTTCGTGTTCGGTCTCGCGCCGGCGTTCCTCGTGCTCCACCTCGTGCGGCGCAGCGGTGAGGGAACGGCCGCGATCGGCCTACCGGAGCCGCGCTTCGGACGAGACGCGGGTCGCGCCGCCATTCTCGCGCTGATCGTCGGCGCCGCGGGTCTCGCGATCTACCTCGCGGCCGTGGAGCTCGGCGTGAACCGCTTCGTCGTTCCGACGCCGCCGCTCGGGCACTGGTGGACGGTCCCGGCCGTGGTCCTGAACGCGATCGAGGCGGCGGCCGTCGAGGAGATCGTCGTCCTGGGATATCTCGTGACCAGGCTGCAGCAGCTGTCGTGGTCGGCGCCGCAGGCGGTCGGGGCGAGCGCGCTGATCCGCGGGACGTATCACCTGTACCAGGGGTGGGGCGGCTTCGCGGGCAACCTGGCGATGGGGGCGCTGTTCGGTTTGCTGTTCCTCCGCTGGGGACGGCGCACGTGGCCGTTCCTTCTGGCCCATGCGTTCCTCGACGTGGGCGCGGGCGTGGGCTTCATCCTCTTCCGGGATCGCCTGCCGGGCTTCTGATCCGAGGGCTGCGGACCGCTCCGGACGCCGGTGGTAGACTGAGCCTCGGATATCCGAAGAAGACCGATCCCCCGGCCCGCGCGCCGGGGTTTCGTGTGTCCGGGGCCGTCTCGGCCGGATCCGTCCCTAGCGCCACCCCGGGAACCACAGGATCAGCCGCTCGCGCGCGTCGGTGATCGTGATCCAGGTGAGGACCGGGAAGAACCACACGAAGACGGCCACGGACGCCAGGATCGCCGTCACCGCGATCGGCCGGTACGGATGCGTCGTGGAGACCGCCGGGCGGCCGGTGCCCGGGTCTGCCGAGACGCGACCGTCTGGCTCCCGCAGGATCAGCCGGGCGCCCGCGAGATCTCGGCACAGGTACGTGAAGCCGAGGACCAGGAACGGCGTGAACGGCGCGACGTAGAACAGGAACTGCGGTCGAGCGACGACCAGCCACGGCACGTACTGGACGAGCACCGCGAGCAACAGGAAGCCGGCGACCCAGTCCCGTTTCCGCCGCCACGCGAAGGCGAGGTACGGAAGCGCCCAGACGCTTCCCCAGAAGATCACCGGGTTGCCGATCGCGACGATCCCTCGACCGGCCGCGCCGACGTCCGTCGAGGCGATCTGGACCGGCCTCGTCATGAGCAGCCACGTCCACGGCCGCGAGTACGCGGAGTGGGTCGGCGTCATCAGCCCCGTATCCGGGTCCAGGGCCGCAGACCGCAGATCGAGATGGAACTTCGCCGCTCCCACCTGCGTGTCGATCAGGCGGCCCACGTCCCACCCGAAATGGTTCAGCCAGGGGAGGAAGGCCGCGACGTAGACCGCCGCGGGGAGCACCATGAACGCCAACAGCAGCCCGAAGCTCTCGCGGGTCAGAGCGGCCGCGAACGCCGCCCTCCTGCCCCCGGCCGCCCGCCTCCGGCGCGTCGTCTCCCAAGCGATCGAGATCACCAGCGCCGCGACGATCGCCAGCGCGCCCGACCACTTCACGGCGAACGCCGCGCCGAGCGCCACGCCGGCCGCGTACCGCCACGGCCGCCAGAGGGGGGAGGGGATCGGGCGCCGGCCCGATCCGTCGGGCGGATCCCGGGGCGTCCGGCGGTCGATCCATCGACGGTCGAGCACGAGGAAGAGGAATCCGGCGACGACCCAGAGCTCGAGGTGCACGTCCAGGAGCGCGAGCCGCGACAGGACCACGCTCAGATGCTCGGTCGCGAGGAGCAGCCCCGCGACGAACGTCCACAGCACGCTCCCGAAGAGCAGCTGGGCGAGCATCGCAGCCGCGGTGACGGCCAGCGTGCCGGCGATCGCCGAGCCGATCCGCCACCCGAACGGATCCATCCCGAAGGCCTTGATCCCGAGCGCGATCGTCCACTTGCCCAGCGGCGGATGGACGTAGGAGCCGACGTCCCACTGCTGCTCCCGGAACAGTCGCTCGTTCGGCTCGTCGACCCGGCACCTCTCGTCCGAGCCGCCGACGTAGATGCACGCGGCCACGGCGTAGTATTTCTCGTCGAAGACGAGCTCGGGCGGTCGCGACAGCCCCCACATTCGGACGCCGGCCGCGATCGCCGTGACGACGAGGATCGCCACCCACGGCCGGATGCCGGGCGGTGACGTCGGGGTTCGATGCGACACGGCGGCAAGCGTATCGGCGCGGTGGTTCGGCCTAGCGCCGCAGGTCCGCGCGGTCCCGCAGCCGGTAGACGAACTGGAGAGCCTGGAAGTCCTCGTTCACCGACGCGCTCTTGTTGTCGACGAGCCCTAGCTCCAGCCCGGTCCGTTGCACCGTGGCGAAGTCGAGGTCGGAGGCCACGGTCGAGGTTCGCTTCGGCCAGGCGACCCAGAGCCTGCCCGCGGGGTCGAGTCCTCGAGCCAGCGCCTCCAGGCGTCGCCGGAGGCCGGTCCGTGCCGTCACGAAGAGCAGGACGACGTCCATGCCTCGGCCCGCGCGCGCGAGGCGCTGCACGCCCGTCGGCAACGGGCCCAGGTCGAAGCCGTCGGGAGCGCCGGTCACCAGCACGCGTGACCCCTCACGGATCCCCATCTTCTTGGCGAGCGGGGTGGCGGAGTAGTCGCGATGCTCCGAGGCCATGCGGGAGGAGCCTAGCCCGGCCCCGGCTGGGAGCATCGGGACGTGGCCGGCACGCTGTTCCTCGTCGGGACGCCGATCGGCAACCTCGACGATCTCTCCGCTCGGGCCCGTTCGACGCTGGCCTCGGTGGACCTCGTCGTCGCGGAGGACACGCGACGCACCGGCCGGCTGCTGCGGTCCCTCGACATCCGGGCGCCGCAGCTCTCGATGTTCGAGGGCAACGAGGAGCGGAGGGCGGCCGAGATCGTGGAGCGACTCGAGGGCGGCGCCGACGTCGCGGTGGTGACCGACGGCGGGATGCCCCTGGTCTCGGACCCCGGCTATCGCGTCGTGCGGCTCGCGGTGGAGCGGGGACTCGACGTGCAGGTCGTTCCCGGCCCCTCGGCGACGATCGCCGCGCTGGTGGTGTCGGGGCTCCCCACCGATCGCTTCTCGTTCGAGGGCTTCCTCCCGCGACGTGCAGGCGACCGGGCCGCGCGCCTCGCCTCGCTCCGCGACGACCCCCGGACGCTCGTGTTCTTCGAGTCCCCCCGCCGGGCGGCCGGGTTGCTGCTCGAGATCCGGGCGACGTTCGGCGGCCGGCGGATGGCGCTCTGCCGAGAGCTCACGAAGCTCCACGAGGAGGTGCTGCGCGGGACGGCGGACGAGCTGCTTGCCGTGCTGGCCGATCGGGAGCTCCGCGGTGAGGTCGTCCTGGTGGTGGAGGGCCGGCGCGAGGCAGCGGCGCCGGACCGGAGCGCGATGCTGGAGGAGCTCCGCGGGCTCGTCGACGGCGGCTTGCGGACCCGGGATGCGGCTCGCGCCGTGGCGGAACGCCAC
Source organism: Actinomycetota bacterium (assembly GCA_035641735.1). Taxonomy (GTDB): domain Bacteria; phylum Actinomycetota; class UBA4738; order UBA4738; family HRBIN12; genus JAJNBA01. The sequence continues at coordinate 9,428 of DASQTT010000327.1, forward strand.
GGCGCGAGCGCCAACGAGCTCTATCGAGCGGCCCTCGAAGACCCGACCTAGGATCGGCCGACCGGCACGTCCTGGGTACGATGCGGCCATGGGCCGCGACGTCTTCTACATCACGACGCCGATCTATTACCCGAACGACGTGCCGCACATCGGGCACGCCTACGACGCCGTAGCCGCCGACGTGATCGCGCGACACCATCGGCTCCGCGGCGACGAGGTCTTCCACCTCACCGGGACCGACGAACACGGGCTGAACATGCAACGGAAGGCCACCGGTGCGGGGCTCGACCCGCAGCGGTGGGTCGACGAGATGGAGCCGAAGTGGCGCGAGGTCTGGAAGCGGCTGGACATCGGCTACGACGGCTACATCCGGACGACCGAACCCCGCCACAAGGAAGCGGTAGTCAAGTTACTTGACCAAGTACACCGGAACGGCCGGGACGACATCTACCTGGACACCTACGAGGGCCTCTACTGCGTCTCCTGCGAGCTCTACTACGCGGAGGGCGACCTCTCGGAGGGACACCTCTGCCCGATCCACGAGCGGCCCGTCGAGCTGATGAAGGAGGAGAACTACTTCTTCCGTCTCTCGGCGTACGCGGACCGGCTCCGCGAGCTGTACGAGGGGGACCCGTCCCGCGTGGAGCCCGAGAGCCGCCGGAACGAGGTCCTCTCGCTGATCCGGTCCGGTCTCCAGGACTTCTCGATCAGCCGCACGAACTTCGACTGGGGCATCCCGTTGCCCTGGGACCCCGACCACGTCACCTACGTCTGGTTCGACGCCCTCACGAACTACATCACGGCGGCCGGGTACGGGTCGGACCAGGGGCGGTTCGATCGGATGTGGCCCGCGGATATCCACATGATCGGCAAGGACATCCTCCGGCAGCACGCGATCTACTGGCCGGCGATGCTGCTGGCCGCCGGCATCGAGCCGCCGCAGCAGGTCTGGGCTCACGGCTTCCTCACGGTGGGCGGGAAGAAGATGTCGAAGACGAACGCGACCGGGATCCACCCGTTCGAGCTCCTCGACCGGTTCGGCGTGGACTCCTACCGCTGGTACTTCCTGCGCGAGGTTCAGTTCGGGCAGGACGGGACCTTCTCCCTGGAGTCGATGGTGGACCGGCACAACGCCGAGCTGTCGAACGGGATCGGGAACCTGGCCTCGCGCGTGCTCGCCATGCTCGGGTCGTACTTCGACGGCGAGGTCCCGCCGAACGTGGGCGGCGGCCTCGAGTCGGACCTCCCGCAAGTCGTCGCCGAGGCCGCGCGGCGCCTCGACGAGGAGATGCTCGCGGTCCGCCCCACGGCCGCACTGGCGGCCGTCTACGAGGTCGTCGTCCGCGCCAACCGGTACATGGTCGAGCGCTCGCCCTGGGCCCTGGCGAAGGACGCCTCGAAGCGGGGCGAGCTCGAGGGGGTCCTCTACGCCTCCGCCGAGACCCTCCGCGCCCTCGCGATCCTGGTCTCGCCGGTGATGCCGGCAGCGGCGGCCAGGTTGTGGGAGCAGCTCGGGATCGTCGACCCGCTCGCGGACCAACGCCTCGAGGACGCCGCGGCGTGGGGCCGGCTCGAGGCGGGAACCCGCACGCGCAAAGGCGACGCCTTGTTCCCTCGCGTCGACGGAGACACCTGACCCGTTCCGGCGTCGAGCCCGGGACGAGGTGTTTCACGTGAAGCTCCCCGGATGCACCCGAAGGTGAGACCACCTATCATCGCGCGCCGATGAGCGGCTCGAACCCTGAACTCCCGGTGCAGACGGGTATGGTGGACACCCACTGCCACCTGTTCCTGATCGACCGGGAACCTTCACTGGTGGTGGAGACCGCGAGGGCCGCGGGCGTCGAGCGTCTGATCTGCGTCGGCGTGGACCCGGACACGTCCGCGCGGTCCCTCGAGCTCGCCGATTCGATCGCGGGGGTGTTCGCCACCGCGGGGATGCATCCGCACGACGCCTCGACCCTCGATGCCGCCGCCGGCGCTCGTATCGAGGAGCTCCTTCACGACCCCCGGGTCGTCGCCGTGGGGGAGTGCGGCCTGGACTTCTTCCGGATGCGCTCGCCGGTCGAGGACCAGATCCGCGCCTTGAAGCTCCACGTGGCGCTCTCCAACGAGTTCGGCAAGCCGATGGTCGTCCACGTCCGGGACGCGTGGCCCGAGGTGCTTCGAGCGCTGGATGAGGGTTCGGCCGAGCGGGTCGTGCTCCACTGCTTCAGCGGCGAAGCTCGCATCGCACGGGAGTGCGTGGAGCGCGGCTACTGGATCAGCTTCGCGGGCAACGTGACGTATCCGAAGAACGAGCATCTGCGTCAGGCGGCTCGCGCTGTGGATATCCACCGTCTGCTGGTGGAAACCGACTCGCCGTACCTGTCGCCGCAGACGCAACGTGGACACGACAACACGCCGGAGAACGTGGTCCACACGATCGCGGAGATCGCGCGCGTCCGGGACGAACCGGCCGACGTCGTCTCGGAAGCGACCGCACGCAACGCGGATGCGGCGTTCCCGGGCCTCGGATAGCGCCGAACGGGCGTTCGGTGCTCAAGGTTGCAGTGAGAGTTGAGGGTTTGCTAGCGTGCGGTGTCCACAACGGAGATCACGATGGTGTCGCGGAACCTCGCGGCGCCTCGAGGAGAGGGTCGGATGGGTGCTCGGCGATCCACCAGCGCGAGTCACGGACCCGTCGCGCGTGTGACGTCGTCGCCGACCCGGCCCGTCGGTGTGGGGGTCTGGGTGGTGGAAGGAGCGGAGCGACTCGGTTGGAAGCGCCCGAGCCGCGACGCCGGGGCTTCGGCCTCCGTCGGAAGGGTCGGGACTTCCCCGGCCGCGTCCGTACGGGTTCTCGCGTTCGGGGAAGGTGCGCGAGGGTTCGACGAACGCGGATCCGGCCGGGGACATCCTCTCGGCCATGGGGATCGCGCCCGTCGCTGACGCCGTCCCGAAACCACCCAGCACCCCCCTTCACGCTCGGCCCCGGGCCTTCGGCCCGGGGCCGAACCGCGTCGGGGGTTCGTGGCTACGCTCCCCGCGATGGGTGAGCGCACCTCGCTCGGAGCCTCGGCGCTTCGGGGGCTGGCCGAGCGTCACGGGATCCGGCCGAAGCGGTCGCTGGGTCAGCATTTCCTCCTGGACCCGAACCTCGCGCGCGCGATCGCGGTTGACACCGGAGCGCGGCCCGGCGATCACGTGGTCGAGATCGGGGCCGGCCTCGGCTCGCTCACGCGAGCGCTCGCCGAGACCGGCGTCGAGGTCCTCGCGATCGAGCTCGACCCGGCGTTGATCCCCGCGCTCGAGGAGTCGGTGGACGGCCTGGACGCCGTCCGGGTGCTCCCGGCGGACGCCATGGCGTTCGGATGGCTGGAGGCACTCGGCGACCACGACTGGATCCTCGCCGGGAACCTGCCCTACAACGTGGCCACGCCGCTCGTGCTCGAGACCCTCGCCCGTTCCCCCCGGATCCGGCGCATCGTCGTGATGGTGCAGCGCGAGGTCGGTGAGCGGCTGGCGGCGGGGCCCGGCGACGAGGGATACGGCGCCCCGAGCGTTCGCGTGGCCTATCGGGCGCGGCCCGTCATCATCCGGCGGGTCCCGCCGGAGGTCTTCTGGCCACGACCGAAGGTGGACTCGGTCGTCGTGGCCTTGGACCGCCGGGAGCGTCCGCCGGTCGCGGTCGACGAGGCGCGCCTCTGGCGGGTGGTCGACGCCGGCTTCGCCGAGCGTCGGAAGACGATGCGCAACGCCCTCCGCCGGCTGGGTCTCGGCGTCGAGGAGGCCGATCGCGCGCTGGCCGAGGCCGGCGTCGATCCGTCCACGCGAGCCGAGACGCTCTCCCTCGAGGACTTCGCCCGGCTGGCCGAGGCCGTCCCTCGATGACCGCGATCGTCCGGGCGGCTCACGCGAAGGTGAACGTGTTCCTGCGCGTGCTGGGACGACGCGACGACGGCTACCACGACATCGAGACGCTGATCCTGCCGATCTCGCTCCACGACCGGATCACGGTGGAGCCGGCGGACGACCTCAGCGTTGAGGTCTCGGGTGGACCGCCCGGGGCGGTCCCCGCGGGGGACGAGAACCTCGCGCTCCGCGCCGCCCAGGCGCTCGCCGCCGAGATCCGCGACCCGTCCTCGCGCGGCGCCCGGATCTCGATCGAGAAGCGGATCCCGGTGGCCGCCGGTCTCGGCGGCGGGTCGGCCGATGCCGCGGCGACCCTCCTGGCGCTCGACGAGCTGTGGTCGCTCGGCGCCGACCGTGACGCGCTCGCCCGCATCGCCCTCACCGTCGGATCGGACGTGCCCGCGTTGCTGCTGGGGGAGCCGGCGTACGTCCGCGGCCGCGGCGAGATCGTCGAGCCGGTGCTGCTCCAACCGACGACCTGGGTCCTGAAGCCGTTCGACGTCGGCATCTCCTCGACGGACGCCTACAACTGGTGGGACGAGCAGCCGGCGACGGGCCCCGATCCGGGCGCGCTGATCGCGGCCGCCGAGTCCGGGAACGACGCGCTCGTGGGCAGCGCGCTCTTCAACGACCTGCAGGGGCCCGTCGCCGGCCGACACC
>DASQTT010000328.1:0-11568 GCA_035641735.1 Actinomycetota bacterium
CGGCGCCCAGGAACCTCATCAGGTTCCCGAAGATCGCGAAGAGCGTGAACGTCGTGGCCGCGATCAGGATGAACACGACGGCCACGGCCGCGATCGTCGGCGTGAACCCGTACCGCAGGCCGTTCACGATCTTTACCGGCAGCGTCTCGACGGTGAACCCGGCTACGAGGAACGAGATGATGTACTCGTTCAGGCTCAAGACGAACGCCGCCGCGTACCCCGTGATCATCGACGGGACGAGGATCGGCAGGATCACCGTGCGGAACGTGGCGCGACGGTCGGCCCCGAGCGTGTACGCGGCCTCCGGCAGGGAACGGTCCATCGTCTCCATCGCGAGCGAGATCGTGACCAGCGGGAGCGTCGAGAAGAAGATCGCGTGCGCGACGATCACGTTCTCGATCTTGCCGATGTGGCCGGTCGAGAGCCAGAACACCTGCATCCCCAGCGCGCTGATGATCGGCGGCAGCATGAACGGCAGGATCCCGAGCGTGTAGAGCAGCGGTGACAACCGGATCCGGTAGGCGCGTAGCACGTACGCGAGCGGCGTCGCGATCAGCACCGCGAGGGCCGCGCTCGCGGCGGCGATCGTGAGGCTGTACCGGATCGAGCGCTGCCAGGCGGAGTCGGTCAGGAGGTCGCCGTACCACGAGAGCGAGAAGCCCTCCGGCGGGAAGGTCAGGTACCGGTCGGGGTTCACCGAGCCGACGGCGATCACGACGAGCGGCGCCAGCAGGAACACCGCGACGAACGCGACGATCACCGCGCGGAGCGTCCGCATCAGAGCAGCCTCCGCGTCCTCGACTCGATCAGCCCGACCAGGGCGACGACGGCGAGCGACACGACCGTGAGGAACATCGCCATCGCGGACGCGAACGGAACGTTCGCCTGGACCGATGCCTGGTCCGCGATGGACACCGACAGCGTCCAGTGCTCGGGCCGTCCGAGGAACGACGAGATCAGGTAGCTCCCGAGCGTGAACACGAACACCAGCAGGAAGCCGGCGATGATGATCGGTCGCGCGATCGGCACGACCACCGTCCAGAAGGTGCGTCCCGGCGACGCGCCGAGCGTCTGCGCCGCCTCGGTGATCTCGGGGTCCAGCCGCGTGAGCTGTGGGTAGAGCGTGAGCACGCAGAACGGGAACGCGATGTAGCAGAGCCCGAGCAGGACCGCGACGAAACTGGGCTGGTACGCCGTCGGCGACCCCATCAGGCCGAGCCACACCAGGATGTTCGAGATGCCCGAGGAGCGGCCGAGGAGGACCGTCCAGCTGAAGGCCACGATCACCTCGGAGAGGCTCAGCGCCGAGAGCACGACGATCAGCAGCGCGACGTGCGGTCGCCGGCGCATCCGGGTGAGGAAGTAGGTGAACGGGAACGCGACGGCGATGCAGACGGCGCCTGCGAGCAGGCAGATCCAGATCGAGAACAGCGCCCGCTCGAGGAACACCGGCTGGAAGAGCCGCTGCCAGTTGGCGAGCTCGAACGCCGGCTCGTAGAAGGCACCGGGGATGCGGTGGTAGAAGCTCGTCGCGAGCATGATGCCGAACGGGATCAGGAAGAACACGATCAGCATCCCGACCGGGAACGCCAGCACGCCGTACGTTCGGGTCGACGGCCGTTCCAACTCACTCATCGCTCGAGCCCCCAGGCCCCTCTTCGTGGGGGCTACGCTCGCGCTGATCGCGCTCGCTGCTTGAGCCCCCAGGCCCCGAGACCACCACGCACTCCTCGGCCGGGAACCGGACCGAGACCGTCGTGCCTTGCGCCACCGGCACCCAGTCCCGCGGCGATCCGGCCACGATCACGTGTTCGTCGAGCCCGCAGTCGACGAAGCACTCGAACAGCTCGCCGAGGTCTCGGACGAACACCACGGTCCCCGGGAGCGCGTTGCGGTCGGGGATGTCCCCGGCCACCAGCTGTGCCGCCTCGGGCCGGACGGAGATCGCCACCTGACCGGTGAGGTCCGCGTCACCGGCCACGTCGAACGGCCGCCCGGCGACGGCGATCCCGCCGTCGCCGCTCGCGTCGCCTCGCAGCAGGTTCGTGCGTCCGATGAACCCGGCCACGAACGGGGACGCCGGCCGGCGGTAGACCTCGAGCGGCGGGCCGACCTGCTCGATGCGGCCGGCCTTCATCACGACGACCAGGTCGGACATCGTCATCGCCTCGCGCTGGTCGTGGGTGACGATGATCGTCGTGATCCCCAGCTGCTGCTGGAGGAGCCGGAGCTCCACCTGGAGCTGCTCGCGCAGGTTCGCATCGAGCGCGGACAGCGGCTCGTCCAGCAGGAAGAGCCGCGGCTCGAGCGCCAGCGCTCGGGCCGTGGCCACGCGCTGGCGTTGCCCGCCCGAGAGCTGCTGGATGCGCCGGTCGCCGAGCCCGGCCAGCGAGACGAGCTCGAGCAGTTCCTGGACCCGGGCCTCGATCCGTTCCTTCGGCGCCCCGCGGATCCGCATCCCGTAGCCGATGTTCCCCCCGACGTTCAGATGGGGGAACAGCGCGAGGCTCTGGAAGACCATCCCGATGTCGCGCGTGTGCGCCGGGCGGTCCGTGATGTCCTCGTCGTCGAGGAAGATCCGGCCCTCGGTCGGTCGCTCGAGCCCGGCGATCATCCGGAGCATCGTCGTCTTGCCGCAGCCCGACGGGCCGAGGAACGAGATCAGCTTCCCGGGCGGCAGCTCCAGGTCGACGCCGTCGACCGCGGCGACCTCGTCGAACCGTTTGACGAGCCCCTCGAGCCGAAGGCCTCCGCGAGCGTCCACGTCGGCGACGCTACGAGAGGATGAGCTCGGACCAGTTCTGGTCGATCCAGTCCTCCAGTTCGTCGTAGATCTCGTACTTCGGACGGAGCGCCGTCTCCGGGCCGGGACCGGCGACGACCTCGTAGTCGGCGTCGCTCATCGTGAGGGTTTCCCGCTTCGTCGACGGGATCGTGCCGAGCGTAAGCGCGAGCTCCTGCTGGATCTCCGGACGGCACATCCAGTCGATGAACGCGACGCAGGCGCCGACGCTTTCGGTGGTCTTCGAGATCGACCAATAGCCGGTGTCGAGGATCGCACCCTCGGTCGGGAAGACGCTCCGGAGCGGCGCGCCACCCCCCGCCTCCGACGCCGCGAACAGCGTGATGTCGTGATAGAACTGCCCGAGCGAGACCTCGCCCTCGTTGTACTGCGACTGCGCCTGCGCCTCGTCCCGGAACCACAGCTTCACGTTCGGCTTGACCTCGGCCAGCTTGTTCATCACCTCGAGGATGCCGTCCTGGGTCTCGAGGATGTCGTAGCCGTCGAAGAACGTCGCCGCCGTGATCTCGAGCAGGAACGAGTTCGCGGCGTTGCGGAGGAGGGCGAGCTCGTTCGCCCACTTCGGATCCCAGAAGGCCGCCCATGTGTCGGGGCTCTCGCTCTCGGGCACGCGGTCGGTGTTGGACACCAGCGTGATGTACCAGGAGAGGCCGCCGACACCGGTCACGTTCCCTTCATCGTCGGTCTTGATGTAGCCTTCCGCGAGGTTCTCCGACGTCGGGATGTCCGACGTCCGGTACGTCGCGAGGATGTCGCCGTTGATCGCTCGCTGGAGCCCGACGCCCGAGAGCATCGACACGTCGGCCGGGGGCGCCCCACCGGCGTTGATCGCCTGCTGGAGGTTCACCACCCAGACCTCCGACGTCGGCTGCGACACCGACTCGACTTCGACGTCGAACTCCTTCGTGAACTTCGGATAGATCTTCCGGAAGTTCTCCTCGAAGAACCCGCCGTAGGTCCCGACCTTGATCGTGGGGCCGGCGATGTTCGACGTGTCGATCGGCGTCGGGCTCGGGTCACCGCCCGGCTCGGTCGTCGGCGTGTCCGGGGCGCACGCCGCCAGGATCGCCGGCATCCCGATCGCGGCGCCCGCGAGCAGCCCTCCCCGTTTCAAGAGGCTGCGCCGGCTGATCACGTGATCGATGTCCACGGGTGTCCCCCTCACGTCTTGGTCTTCGCTGAGGCTACTGGTCGCGGGAATGCCGGCGCAAGTCACTGGCTCTGTGCCGCAAGCGATGGGATGACGTCGGCGCGCGGAGACCTCGACGTCAGGCGCCGAACTTCGCCAGCCGCCCCGCCCCGGCCATCAGGATCGGGAGCAGCTCGCGCGACGGCCGGAGACCGAGCGCCCCGGCCCGGCACCATCGCTCCCCGAAGCGGTCGGCGTCGTCGCGACCGACCTTCACGCCGTGGATCAGCACGGGGACGGGATGCCACGAGTGCGCCGCGAGCTGGGAGGGCGTCGCGTGGTCGCCGGTGATCGCGACCACGCCGGGCTCCGCGGCGGCCATCAGGTCGGGGATCGCCGCGTCCAGCCGCTCGATCGCCGCCACCTTCGCGCCCCGGTCGCCGTCCTCGCCCGCCGCGTCGGCGTCCTTGTGGTGGACGAAGACGAAGTCGGCGTCGCCGCGGTGCTTCTCGAGGAGCCTCACCTGGTCCCCGAGGTCCTGCGGCTCGCCGAGGACCTCGAAGCCCAGGAGTTGGGCGATCCCCCGGTACATCGGATAGACGGCGACGGCCGCGGCCCGCATGCCGGTTCGATCCCGGAACGACGGGAGCTCGCGATGGGAGTCGAACCCCCGCAGCAGCAGGCCGTTCGCCGCCGGCTCGTCGGCCAGGACGCGCCGGACCTCCGCCAGCGTCCGGGCCACCACCTCCGCCGTGCGTGCGGCCGACGGCGTCACGGCCCGTGGCTCCCGGGGCGGCTCGCCGGTCGTCTGCGGGTCGGTGTCGCTCACGGCCGGATCGAGGCCCTCTCCGTGGAAGACGACCAGGATCCGATGGCCGCGCTCGTGGTGGAAGCGCACGTCGACGCCATCGATCCGGACCTCCCGCCGCAGTTTCTCCACGACCCGCGCCGCCTCGGCCTCGCCGATCCGGCCGGCGCGGCGGTCGACCACGACGCCGCGATCGTCCAGCGTGGAGAGGTTCCCCCGTGCGGCGACGTCGCCCGGCTCGAGGGTCACACCCAGCCCGGCCGCCGAGAGCGCGCCACGCCCGAGGCGGAACTCGAGCGGGTCGTAGCCGAAGAGCGCGAGGTGCCCCGGCCCCGAGCCCGGCGTGATCCCGGCCCCGACGGGCTCGAGCAGGCCGGTCGAACCCTCGGCGGCGAGCCGGTCGAGGTTCGGCGTGCTCGCTTCCTCGAGCTCGCTCCCGTGCTCGGCGTCGGCGAACCCGCCGAGTCCGTCGATCACGACGAGGAGGATCGTGGACCCGGCGCCGGTCGCGAGCTCGGACAGCTCCACGGCGCGGATGCTAGCGGGCCGCGGCGGCCCGGGAGCGTGGAGGCGACCGCTCGAACCGCCCGAAGACCGCCAGCAGGCCGAGCAGGACGATGCCCGGTATCACCTCCCACAGGGGGCGTTCGAGCCACCACCGGGCGGTGGAGTCCTGCTCCCGGCCGAACCCGAGCGGCCAGAGCACGAGGAGCACCAGCAGGTACGCGGTCATGTGCCAGAGGAACAGGGTCATGATCCGAGCGTTCACGACGATCGTGAACCGCCACGGCCGGTCGCGGAGCAGCCATCGGTCGAGGTTCGGCTTCAGCAGCAGCACCGCCCCCAAGGTCCAGATGCCGCCGAGCAGGAAGCAGATCGTCGGCGGGTAGGCGTTCGAGACCTTCTCCACGTCGGTCCCGAGGAGGCTCTTCGGGTAGTGCCCGATGCCGGGGAACCAGTCGAACCGCTCCGCTCCCAGGACGAGCTCGAACAACCAAGGCGTGGTGAGCGCCACCAGGGCGGCGAGGCCGCCGACGACCATGATCCAGTAGTTCCGCCGCGGCCACGCGGCCAGCCTCCCGTCGGCGTAGGCGTGCCCCAGCTGGTGAGGCAGGAGCAGCACGAAGGCGACGTTCAGCCACCGCCATCCCCAGTTCCCCGTCGAGAACGCGACCAGGTCCGCCGCGGCGGCGCCGAGCCCCATCGCGAGCGGCACCCAGAGGCCGAAGCGCCGGTGCAGCCAGACGGTCGCCGGGGCGATCACCACGACGACGAGGTAGACCCCGAGGAACCACAGCGGTCCGAACGGGATCGTCGCCCCCGGCGGCTTCATCCCGCGCAGCAGCGTCGTGTCGCCCCACAGCCGCGGGCCGGTCGGCGCGCCGACGTCGGCGAGGTGCAGGACCACCTGGACGACCGCCCACAGCCCGAGGAACACGATCGACGGGCGCAGGAGCCGCTCCAGCCGGCTGCGCACGAACGCCCACGTGCTGTCGCCCCGGCGCCGGTAGGAGTCGAGCGCGACGAGGTTCGCGAAGCCCCCGACGAAGAAGAAGATCGGCATCACCTGGAACGCCCACGTGAGGAGCCAGAGACCCGAGGTGACGCCGACCGCGCTGGTCGACCGGATCACGCCGCCGTCCCAGTGGTTGATCGAGATGAACCAGTGACCGAAGACCACCGCGACGATCGAGGCGGCGCGCAGGAAGTCCATCGACCGGTCGCGCGACGTGGGCGTGGCCCGGATCAGGGTGTCGAGGTCGACGGTGCTGGTCACGACGAGAGTGATGATGGACCCGCCGCGGACCGAAAGGAAGCTACGGCTGCGCGCGGTGCGCGACGATCCGGACGACCCGGTCCTCGATCGCGGCGGCCTCGGACTTCGACATCCCCTGGGACAGGATCGAGAACTGTCCCCAGGTCTCGGTCTGTTCGAGCCACACCCAGCCGGAGAGGGCGGAGACCTCCTCGAGCGTGCCGGTCTTCGCACGGACCCGCACGTCCCGGAGCCGGCCCTTCAGCGTTCCCTGCCCCCCGCTCGGCAGCGAGAACCGGAGCTCCTCGGCCCATGGCTGACCGTTCACGTACCAGAGCAGCTCTACCAGCCCCTGCGGGCGCACCCGGTTCGCGTAGGAGAGCCCGGATGAGTCGTAGGCGACGACCTGGACGCCGTGATGGGAGGCGAAGCGCTCGATCACCCGCGCGCCCTTCCCGATCGAACCCGCACCTCCGATCACGCGTCCGCCCAGCCACTTGCCCAGGACCTCCGCGTGGAAGTTCCGCGAGTTCCGGTTCATCCGCTTCAAGATCGCCTCGAAGGGGTCGGACTCGACCGTGGCCAGCAGCCGCATGCTGCGTGGGGCGGAGCCGGCGCCGGGTTGTCCGGTGACGCGGACACCGTTCGCCTTGAGCCGCTCCTTCAAGGAGTGGGCGGCTCGGCGCTCGGGATCGACGATGTGCCTGCCGTAGCCGTCCTCGTTGTTGTCGTAGGTGAGCGCGGTCGGCAGCGGGATGTAGTCGCGGGGGAAGTAGTCGCGCCAGCCGGTCGCCCACCAGTCGCGGAGGAACCCGGTGGTCGCGCCCATCACCCGGCCCCGGATCTTCCGGATCCCCTCCGCACGGACGGTCCGAGCGAGCGCGCGCATCGTCCACCGGTCGACCTCGGGGTCGCCGTGGCCCACGATCCAGAGCGAGCCGCGGAGCCGGGGGCCGGAGCGGGCGCCGGTCGCGTACACCTGGGTGCGCAGCCGCGTCCACGGGGCGAACCGATCCAGGATCGCCATCGACAGCAGCAGCTTCTCGTTCGATGCCGGCGGCCGCGCGGTCCTGGCGCCGTGCCGGTAGAGCCAGGAGCCGTCCACGCCCACCGCGACCGAGACCGGATGTCCGGCGACGACCTCGTCGAGGCTCTGGATCCAGCCGGTCGGGCCCCGGCGATCGCGATCCGGGGTCGCCGGCACGATCCCACCGACGACCCGTGCCAGCGCGCGCGATGGGACGGTGAGCGTCCCGAGGTTGCGTGAGGACGCACGGGCGAGCACGCCGGGCGAGGAGGCGGCGGGAGGCGACGAGCCGACGACCGCGGCGATCGCGACCGCACTGCCGAGAACGAGCACGGCGATGAGGCGCGGCGCGGCGGGAGGTCGACGCATGGCCGCAGGAGGATACGCCACGTTCCGGTCGTCGCTCAGGAAGGCGAGCCGCCGATCCCACCCCATGGCGCTACGCTCGGCGTCCGGCGCTCGGGGCTTGAGGCCCTGGGTAGACTCCGGCACCCCTCCGAGACCGGCGGCACCCACGAGGAGTTCCATGCGGACGATCGATCGATCACGGCTCGCGAGCCTGATGGAGGAGGAGCGAGCGCGCTTCCGGGAGCGGCATCCGCGCAGCCGGGAGCTCTGGGAGCGGGGCCGGAACTCCCTGCTCTACGGCGTCCCGATGAACTGGATGGTGCGCTGGCCGGGCGACCACCCCATCTACGTCGACCGGGCGGAGGGTGCCCGGTTCGTCGACGTCGACGGCAACGCGTTCGTGGACTTCTGTCTCGGCGACACGGGCGGGATGGCCGGGCACAGCCCGAAGGCCTCGGTCGCGGCGATCGCCGAGCAGGCCTCGAAAGGCATCACGCTGATGCTCCCCACCGAGGACGCCGCTTGGGTGGCCGGCGAGCTGACCCGGAGGTTCGGCGTCCCCTATTGGTCCTTCACGCTCACGGCCACCGACGCGAACCGGTTCGCGATCCGGTGGGCCCGCGACGTCACGGGAAGGCCCAAGATCCTCGTGCACAACCATTGCTACCACGGGACCGTGGACGAGACCTTCGCGGAGCTGGATGCCTCCGGCGCCGTCGTCGATCGTGAGGGCAACACGGGCCCGCCGGTGCCGGTGTCGACGACGACCCGCGTCGTGGAGATCAACGATCTCGAGGCGCTGGAACGCGAGCTCGGGTACGGCGACGTGGCCGTCTGCCTGTTCGAGCCGGCGCTCACGAACATCGGCATCGTCCTGCCGGAGCCCGGCTACTGGGCGCGCGTCCGCGAGCTGTGCGACGCGACCGGGACCCTGCTGCTCATCGACGAGACGCACACGATCAGCGCCGGACCGGGGGGAGCCACGAAGGCCTGGGGGCTCCGGCCCGACATCGTGACGATCGGCAAGACCCTCGGCGCCGGGATCCCTTCGGCCGCCTACGGCGTCACCGAGGAGCTGCAGCGGCGGATCCTGGCGGGGACGGAGCCCGAGATGGCCGACGTCGGCGGGACGGGCGGGACGCTCGCCGGCAACGCGCTGTCGCTCGCGGCGATGCGCGCCACCCTCGACGAGGTGATGACCGACGAGGCCTTCGAGCGCATGATCGAGCTCGGCGAACGATTCGAGGACGGCGTACGCGGCGTGATCGACGGGGCGGAGGCACCGTGGCACGTGGTGCGTCTGGGATGTCGCGTCGAGTATCTGTTCCGGCCGGAGCCGGCGCGGACGGGTCGCGAGGCATTCGAGGGACAGGACGCCGAGCTGGACGCGTTCATCCACCTCTCCCTCCTGAACCGCGGGGTGCTGATCACGCCGTTCCACAACATGGCCCTGATGTCGCCGGCGACCACGTCGGAGGACGTCGACCGGCACACGGAGGTCTTCGGAGAGGCGGTCGACCGGCTCCTCGGAACGGCATGATCGGGCGCGTCTCCTTCGTCACGATCGACGCGAACGACCCCGAGCGTCTCGCGGCCTTCTGGGGCGCGGTCCTGGGCGTCGAGATCGAGGAACGGTCCGACCGCGGTCGCTTCATCTTCCTGGAGCGGGCCAGCGGGACGCTCCTGTGCTTCCAGCGCGTCCCGGAGCCGAAGACGGTGAAGAACCGCGTCCACCTCGACGTGCGGATCGAGGATCTCGAGGACGCCACGGAACGGATCGTGGCGCTCGGCGGGTCCTGGGACGGCTTCGACCGGGCGCTCGACGAGGCGCGGTGGCGAACGCTCCGCGACCCCGAGGGCAACGAGTTCGACATCTTCGAGTCGTCGGGATAGGTTCCGCGTCCGTGCAACGGCGAGCGCGTCTTCGGGTGAGGCGAACCGCGATCGCGGTGGCGCTCGCCGTGCTCGCGGGACTGCCCCTGGGAGCGAACGCGGTGACGGGGCCCGTGAAGGTCGTCGGGGGACCGGAGGACCAGCTGCACCCGGCCGTCGACGACACGTACCTGATCTGGACGCAGAACTCCGAGGCGCGCCCGAACGTCGACCACGCCTACGGGAGGGTTCTGGGCCAGGACGGCCGGTTCCGGCTCGACGCGACCGGCTCCCGCGGGGCGGCCGGCGGAATCGACCCGGAGAGCGGGCGTGCGATCTATCAGCAGATGACCGACGACACCTCCGACCTCTACTGGTTCGACCTCGAGACGAGGGATCGCACGAACGTTGCAGCTGAAGGGGTCAACACCGACCGCTGGGAGCGGGACCCGCGCGTGTCGGCCGCGTTCCTGCTCTTCGCCCGGGACGCGGGGTCGGCCACGTCGGTGTTCCTGTTCGACCGAGCGGCCGACGCGCTCACGAAGATCGCGGAGTACGACATCACGAGGTTCTACGTGGCCCCGGGGGCCGTCGGGGACCGGTACGCGACGTGGACCGTCTGCGGACCCTTCACCTGCTCGGTCTGGTGGTACGACGCCCAGGACACCGACCCCGCGCCGCGCAAGCTCGCCACCGTCGAAGGCCGGCCGCAGTACGCGCCGGTGATCGACGAGGTGGGCGGGTTCGTGTACTTCGTCCGGTCGGGCGTGGGTTGCGGCGAGACGGTCGGCGTGTGGCGGCGGGCGTGGCCCCTCGATCCGGACGTCCACGCCGAGCGGTTGATCGCGCTCCCGGCGGGCATCGACACGAGCTGGACGACGTCCTTGGACCGGGATGCGGCGAACGAGCGGGTCGACCTGTGGTTCTCGCGGTATCGCTGCGGCGCTCGACAAGGCGACGTCGTGGAGCTCCGCGACGTCGAGTCGGTCCCCTGACCGCCTTCTCCGTTGCGAGCAGGGGTTGCGCGTGAGAGTATCCCCGTCCGCTTTCAGAGAAGGGGCCCCCTCGCATGATCCGCAAGAGCGTCGCATCGATCGCCGTGCTCGTGACCTTCCTCTCGGTCGGAGGTCCCGCCTCCGCCGGCTCCCTGGTGCCGGAACCGGTCGTCACCGGCAAGACCGACCAGTTCGGTCCGGGCGCCGAGGGCGACACCTGGGTCGGGTGGACCCAGTACGTGAAGCCGATGTTCACCGCGCACATCCGGATGCAGGACGGATCCCAGCATCAAAAGTTCCGTCGCCGTGAGGGATCCCACAGCTTCTTCGGAGGGTTCGATCCGACGAACGACGACGTCATCTTCCAGGACGCCAAGGGCGCGAACTCGAACCTGTACCTGTACCACGAGATCACCGATACCTCCGGGGCGCCGCCGGCAGGCATCAACACCGACTTGTGGGAGTGGGCGCCGGACATCTCGACCGCGTACATCCTCTTCGGGCGGAACAACTTCGACACCGGGTCCTCGCCGTGGCGGATCGTCCTCTACGACCGCGCGCTCGAGACGTTCCAGGTCCTCGACTCCGTGGAGAACCGGTGCGGCTGCATCTGGCCGGAGGCCGTGACGGATCGGTACGCGGCGTGGACGAAGTGCGAGGCGCGATGCCACGTCTTCGTGTACGACACGCTGACCGACACGAGGACGAGGGTCCCGAATCCGGACAAGCAGCAGTACGCGGCGGCGCTCTCCGAGGACGGGCAGGTCTACTTCGTACGGTCCGGGAACTCGTGCGATGCCAACCCGAGGATCCTGCGCTACACGATCGAC
>DASQTT010000329.1:0-7415 GCA_035641735.1 Actinomycetota bacterium
TTCGGCGAGCCGCCGCACC
The DNA here is from genome assembly GCA_035641735.1 of Actinomycetota bacterium. Lineage (GTDB taxonomy): Bacteria > Actinomycetota > UBA4738 > UBA4738 > HRBIN12 > JAJNBA01. Next base: position 20 of record DASQTT010000329.1, read on the forward strand.
GGGACCTTCGCGACCCGGCCCGCCCACTCTTCGACGCGCTCCGCGCCGCCGCGCCGCAGGCCGAACCGTCCCGAACCGCACTCTCGGCAGCGCCCGTCGGCGCCGCAGACGGTGCAGCGAACGCTCCCTTCGCTCGCTCGGAGCAGGCCACCGCACCGCGCGCAGGCGGCCGGCGCCCCACACGCGCGGCAGACCTGCGCGACGCCGTAGCCGGGCAGCGGCGAGAACAGGAACCCCCGGTCGGCCTGGGCCAAGGCCCGCACCAGCCGCGACGCCCGCCCCTCGGGGCCGGGTCGCACGACCTCGACCGGCGGCCACCGCCGTCGCGCGGGCGCGACGATCGGCAGGTCGAGCGACGCCGCCTCGGCGGAGGGGCAGATCGCGGACAGGACGCACACCCCCTCCTCCAGCCGAGCTCGCGCGAGGGCCACGTCCCGGACGTGGTAGTAGGGAGCCCGGTCCTCGCGATGGGCAGGGTGGCTCTCGCGCGAGACGTAGACCAGGCCGATCGGGCCGATCGGAGAGAACACCGCGGGGCGGGTTCCGATCACCACGTCGAACGATCCCTCGGCGATGTCCAGCCACGTCCGGTACCGCGCGCGCTTGCCGCCTCCCACGAACGCGACCGCCCGGTCCCCGAAGGCGTCGAGCAACGCGGCGGCCGTCGCCGGCAGCGGCTCGGACTCGGGGACGAGGACCAGCGCCCGCCTGCTTCCGGCGAGGCACGCCCGGACCGCGTCGACGGCCGCCAACGCCTCGTCCTCGGGCGCCGGCCGCAGGACGAACGCCCCGCCGCCCGACCGGATCGTCCCGAGGAGGTCCTCCCCGCCCGCGTAGGGGCCGATCGTCGAGGCACCGACGCCGTCCGAGCGTGCGATCGGTCCCGGCGCGATGCCGGCCGCGCCCGAGCGCCCCTCCTCCTCGGCCGCCACCCGTGGCGGCAGAGCCCGGCCGATCACCGTCGCGAGCGGCGCGACGTAGCGCTCGCTCACCCAGCGGAGCAGCTCGAGCCCGCGTTCGTCGAAGCACCGCGCCGGAGACACCCGCCTGCGGACCTCGAGGATCCGGCGCGACCCGTCGTCCACGGCAGCCGGGCCCAGGACCCAGCCGCGCGTCGCGCGCCCGTGGAACGGAACCTGGACGAGCGACCCGACGCCGGCCTCGAGCTCGCCGCGGAGGTCGTACGTGAACGGCCGGTCGAGCGACAGCAGCGGACGGTCGACGCACACGGAGACGGGCCCCGCGAGGACGCGCGCCGGATCGATCGGGCGGCGGAGCTCAGCCGCCGACGAGGCCGCGGAGGTCATCCGCGCGATCCGTCCCCTCCCAGGGGAACTCCTTGCGACCGAAGTGCCCGTAGGCGGCGGTCTCCTCGTAGATCGGACGGGAGAGGTCCAGGTCGCGGATGATCGCGGCCGGTCGGAAGTCGAACATCTGCCGGACGGCGTCGAGGATCGCGTCAGGGTCCGCCTGTTCGGTCCCGAACGTCTCCAGGTTCATCGACGTGGGATGCGCGGTGCCGATCGCGTACGCCACCTGGAGCTGGACCCGGTCCGCGAGCCCCGAGGCCACGACGTTCTTCGCCACGTACCGCGCCATGTACGCCGCCGAGCGATCCACCTTCGTGGGGTCCTTCCCGCTGAAGGCTCCGCCACCGTGCGGCGCCATCCCGCCGTAGCTGTCGACGATGATCTTGCGGCCGGTGAGGCCCGTGTCCGCCTTGGGGCCCCCGATCTCGAAGCGTCCGGTGGGGTTCACCATCGGCGGCTTCATCGTCGTCGCGTCCACGTCGGGGAACTCCCGCAGGACCGGATCGATCACCTCCGCGATCACGTCCGGCTTGAGGAGCGTCTCCACGTCGACCTCCTCGCGATGCTGAGCGGAGATCAGGACCGAATCCACCCGGACCGGGCGGCGGTCCTCGTACTCGATCGACACCTGGCTCTTGCCGTCCGGCCTGAGGTACGGAACGACGCCCGCCTTGCGGACGTCGGCGAGGCGGCGCGCGAGCCGGTGCGCCATCGCGATCGGCAGCGGCATCAGGTCTTCCGTCTCCCGGCACGCGAAGCCGAACATCATCCCCTGGTCGCCGGCGCCGAGGAGGTCGAGCTCGTCGCCGGAGTGACGCTCGCGATGTTCGACGGAGTCCTCGACGCCGCGCGCGATGTCCGGAGACTGCTCCTGGATCGCGGTGATGACGCCACACGTCTCGCCGTCGAGCCCGAACCGCGCGTTCGTGTAGCCCACGTCCGTGATCGCGGATCGGACGACCGCCGGGATGTCGACCCATCCCCCCGTGGTGATCTCACCCGAGACCATCACGAGCCCGGTCGTCACGAGCGTCTCGCAAGCGACGCGCGACGAGGAGTCGACGCGCAGCATCGAGTCGAGGATCGCGTCCGAGATCCGGTCCGCGAGCTTGTCGGGATGGCCCTCGGTGACGGATTCGGACGAGAAGAGGTAGGAGCCGCGCATCCGGGCGCCGAGTCTACCGGCCGGGTCCGACCGAGGGGGGACGCTCGCGCAAGAGCGCCGCGAGCCGGTCGGCCACGAGGCGAGCGAGCTCCGCCTTCGTCCACCGCTCCAGCGGGACGTCGTCACCGTCGGCGGAGAGCAGCATCGCCTCGTTCGTCTCCGATCCGAACCCCGTGCCTTCGCGGCCGACGCGGTTCACGACGATCAGATCGAGGTGCTTCGCGGCGAGCTTGGCCCGACCCGCCGACTCCAGCTGGTCGGTTTCGGCGGCGAACCCGACGAGGACCCGGCCCGACCGTCGCTCCCCCAGCTCGGCCAGGATGTCGGGCGTCGGCTCGAGGAGGAGCTCGGGGACGCCGGCCTCCTTCTTGAGCTTCGCGTCCGTGACCTCCTTGGGCCGGAAGTCCGCGACGGCCGCGGCCATCACCACCGCGTCGTTCCCGTCGAACCGCGCCAGGACGGCGTCGCGCATCTGCTCCGCCGTCTCGACCGGCACGACGTCGGCGGCCGCGGGCGGCGCCACCGTTCCGGGTCCGAACACGAGCGTTACCGAGGCGCCGCGAGCGAGCGCCTCGTCAGCGATCGCGATGCCCATCCGGCCGGTCGACCGGTTCCCGAGGAACCGAACCGGGTCGATCGGCTCGTGCGTCGGTCCGGCGGTGATCAGGATCCGCCGTCCCGCGAGGTCCTGCGGCGCGATCGCGGCGCGCACGGCGGCCACCACGTCCTCCGGCTCCGCGAGCCGGCCGAGCCCTTCGTCTCCGTGGGCAAGCGGGCCCGACACCGGTCCGACGATCCGCGCGCCGCGCTCGCGCAGCGTCCGCACGTTCCCCTGCGTCGCCGGGTGCGCCCACATGCCCGTGTGCATGGCGGGTGCGACCACGAGTGGACACGTCGACTCCAGGAGCGCAGCGGACAACAGGTCGTCGGACAGGCCGTGTGCCAGCTTCGCGATGACGTTCGCGGTCGCCGGTGCGACGAGCGCCACGTTCGCTTCCCGCGCGAGGCGGACGTGCAGGACGTCGCCCGGGCGCTCCCACAGCGAGGTGTGGGCCGGACCGCCGGTGAGCGCCGAGAACGTGTCGGGGCCGACGAAGCGCGTCGCGTTCTCCGTGAGGATCACGGAGACCTCCGCGCCGGCCGTCCGGAGCGACCGCGCCACCAGCGCGGCCTTGTAGGCGGCGATGCCGCCGGAGACGCCGAGCAGCACGCGCCGCCCGGCGAGCGGATCGCTACTCGGCCTCGGGCTCCTCGGGGCGCTCGTAGTCGATCTTCCCTTCGGCGATCTCCTCGAGGGCCACCGAGAGCGGCTTGTTCGAGAAGCCGGTCTCGACCAGCGGGGGCACGTACTCCCCCCGGCCCTCACCGAGCTGGTTGTAATAGGAGTTGATCTCTCGCGCGCGCTTCGCGGACAAGATCACGAGCGAGTACTTCGAGTCCACGGCGGCGAGCAGATCGTCGATCTTCGGTTCGATCACGGACGGGCCTTTCCTGAGATGTTCGGCCTAGGAACGGCCGCGGGATGTCTCGATGATAGCAGCGACCTGGTCCGCGGCTCGCACCAGATCGTCGTTCACGACCACGTGGTCGAACCACGGGCGTTGCTCGAGCTCCCAGGCCGCCGTCTCCAGGCGCAGGCGGATCGCCTCCTCGGTCTCGGTGCCGCGGCCGCGGAGACGACGCTCGAGCTCGTCGAGCGACGGCGCATCCACGAAGACCAGGACGGCCTCGGGGATCCGCTTGCGGACGAACGAGGCGCCGACCACGTCGATCTCGAGGATCACGTCACGCCCCTCGCTCAGCCGGTCCTCGACGAAGACCCGCGGCGTCCCCGACCGGTGGCCCACGATCTCCGCCCATTCGAGGAGCTCGCCGGCGTCGATCATCCGATCGAAGGCGTCCTCGTCCACGAAGAAGTAGTCGATACCGTCGACCTCGCCCGGACGCGGCGGACGCGTCGTCACCGAGACGGACAGCGAGAGCGAAGGGTCCTTCGCGATCAGCTCACGCACCAGGCTGCCCTTGCCGACGCCCGACGGGCCGGCGAGCACGAAGAGCGTGCCGGTGCGGATGGTCGGCTTACTTCTTGAAACGGTCCAGGAGCTGCGCGCGCTGCTTCGCACCGAGTCCGCGGATCCGCCGGCTCGCAGAGATGTCGAGCTCTTCCATCAGCTTCTGCGCCCGTACCTTGCCGACGCCGGGGAGCGACTCGAGCACGGCCGAGACCTTCATCTTCCCGACGGTGTCCTCGCTCGAATGGTTCAGGACGTCACCGAGCGACCGCTTGCCCGACTTCAGCTCCCCCTTGATCTCCGCGCGCTTCTTCCGCGCCTCGGCAGCCTTGGCGAGTGCCTGCGCGCGCTGTTCGGGGGTGAGGGTCGGGAGTGCCATGCCATTGCTCCTTCTGATCGATGGCCAGGATCTCGGAAGGTGTGAGGGCGCGAGTATACGCACGCCCCACTCACGCGTGGCAAACCGAGAACCGCGCGTGGCCTGCGGTTGCGTTCGCGTGTCACACCGTTCGCATCGGTCGCCGTGTGCGTCAACCGATCTCGCGAACGATCGCATCCGCGACGCCGGCTGGATCGTCCGCCTCGGTGAGCGGCCGGCCGATCACGAGGTAATCGGCACCGGCCTCGATCGCCTCCGACGGCGTGAGGACCCGCACCTGGTCGTGTCCGTTCGACCCCGCCGGACGGATCCCGGGCACGACGAGACAGAACTCCTCGCCGCACGCGGCGCGGACGTCCTCGACGTCCGCGCCCGACACGACGACACCGTCGAGGCCGGCGGCCTTCGCTTCGAACGCGAGCGACGCCGGGCTCGCGAGGTCCTCGCCCGCGTGGCTCGACAGGACGGTGACGGCGACGACCATCGGCATGCCGACCCCCCCGGCCGTGGATCCCCGGTGCGCGCCCTCGAGCGCCGCGCGCATCATCGCCTCGCCGCCGAGCGCGTGCACGTTCAACATCCGCGGGCCGAGCCGGGCGACGTTGGCGGCCGCGCGCTCCACCGTCGTCGGGATGTCGTGCAGCTTGCAGTCGACGAACACAGGAGCCTGGGCCGCGATGCGGCGCACGGCCTCCGGGCCCGCCGCCCACGCGAGCTCCAACCCCACCTTGAGCATCCCCACGCGCGGGGCGAGGAGGCGCGCGAGCCGCTCGGCCTCGTCGACGTCCGAGACGTCGAGCGCGGGCACCAGAGGGTTGGCCGGCCGGGGGATCACCGCGAGGCGTCCTCGGACCCGGCCGGGACGCGCAACCGCCCGCGGAGATCGGCGGTCGACGCGAGACCCTTCGCCCGGAGGTAGCCCGCGATCCCTCGCGCGATATCGACCGGCGCGACCGGGTCCACCAACACCGCGGTGCCGACCTGCACGGCGGCGGCGCCGGCGAGGAGCATCTCGACCGCGTCCTCGGCCGTGCGGACCCCGCCGACGGCGACGATCGGGGCTTCCGGTACCGTCCTCGAGGCCTCGAACACGGCGCGCAAGGTCAGCGGTTTGAGCGCGGGGCCGGACATCCACCCGGTCACGCCGCCGAGCGCCGGCCGGAGGTCGTTCGCCCGAACCCCGAGCGCCGGCGGCGGGCCGCCGATCGTGAGGCCGTGCGCGCCCGCGCGGACGGCCGCCCGAGTGAGCTCGGGCAGGTGCGACGCGGCGATCGGGATCTTCGCGAACACGGGAACGAGCGACATCCGAGCGACCGCCCCGACCACCTCGCTCGTCCGGTCGACGTGCTCGCCGAGGACCTCCCGGTGGAGCTCCTCGTCGCGGCCCGACAGGTGGATCTCGATCGCCGCGACCTCCGGCCTCGTCTGCAGCGCACCGATCACCCGGACGAACTCCTCCAGCGAGCCGCCGGCGACCGACACGATCACGGGGCACCCACCTCTCGCCAGACGCGGCAGCTCGTCCTCGACGAACACGGCGACCCCCGGGTTCTGCAGCCCCGTCGACCACACCGTCCCGGACGGGGTCTCGGCGATCCGCGGCGGCGGCGAGCCCTTCCTCGCGTCGAGCGTGATGCTTCGGCTGACGAGACCCCCGACGCGACGCAGCTCCACGAGACCGGCGAGCTCGCGGCCCGTGCCCGCGCATCCCGACGCGACGAGGACCGGCGTCGGCAGCACGAGCCCGGCGCCGAGGTCGACGGCGAGGGACGGCTTCATCGACGACTCACCCCGGCCAGGAGCGCACGACCGGCAGCCCCTCGGGCGGCGTCGGAAGCATCGTCGGGCGCTGTCCGAGCCAGCGGTCCCACAGGACCCGCGCGGGGTTGAACACCGGACCGTCGACGCATGCGCGGAGGTTGTCGTAGCCGCTCCCGTCCTTGCGGCCGACCGGCACGATGCACGCGTGGCACAGCCCGTAGCCGCAGCCCATCCGCTCCTCCAACGCGACCTGTGCCGGCAACTCCCGCTCTCGGCAGAAGCCGGCGACCCGCTCGAGCATGCGAGCCGGGCCGGCGGCGTAGATCACCTGCGCCTTCGTGTGGTCGGCGGCTTCCGGCAGGACGTCCATCACACCGCCGCGATCGCCCAGCGTCCCGTCGACCGTGACGATGGCGACGGTCTGCGACAAGCGCTTCGCCTCGATCGGCTTCAGCACCCGCTCCATCGTCTCGGCGCCGATCACCATGTCGACCCGCTTCCCGGCGGCCGCCAGGTCCTGCGCCAGGAAGTAGAGGATGGCCGCGCTGTGCCCCTCGGCTACCAGCAAGCAGTTCGTCAGCCGGCGCGGATGCGTGAACGTCTTGCCGAGGGGACCGATGACGTCCAGGAAGGAGTGCGCCCGGACCTTGGACAGCCACGACGTCCCGGGGCCCGACGGGTCGATCACGAACTCGAGGGTGCCGGCCCAGCCGCCGCGGCGGGACGCGTCGTGGATCGAGAGATGGCGGCGCAGGAGGAACGCTCGGCC
>DASQTT010000330.1:0-3346 GCA_035641735.1 Actinomycetota bacterium
ATGGCGAAGTCCCGGACGATCCTGGCGTGCGGCTCTTGCCGGCAGCAGGTGTCGCAGTGGGTGGGCCGGTGCCCGGGGTGCGGAGCCTGGGGCACGATCGCTGCATCCGCCGGCCGGGCCTCACCGGCCACGGTGCTGACCCTCGCCGAGGGGCCCGCCTCCGTCGATCGCGTGTCCACCGGCCTGTCGGGTCTCGATCGCGTCCTGGGCGGCGGCCTCGTCCCCGCGTCGGTCATCCTCCTGGCGGGGGAGCCGGGGATCGGCAAGTCCACCCTGCTGTTGCATCTGCTCGCGAACCTTTCCGGGGAGGGCAAGGAGTGCCTGCTCGTCTCCGGAGAGGAGTCGCACGGACAGGTCGCCGCTCGGGCGCGAAGGCTGGGCGTCTCGGGGGACGCCGTCGCCTTCGCCCCGGGCCGCGACCTCCCCGACGTGCTCGCCATCGCCCGGGAGCGTCGCCCGTTCCTCCTGGCGGTCGATTCGATCCAGTCCCTCCGCGATCCGGAGGCCGCGCAGATGCCGGGCGGCGTGGCCCAGGTCCGGACGTGCACGGACGCCCTGGTGGGTATCGCCAAGGAGCTCGACATCTCGGTGGTGATGACGGGCCACGTGACCAAGGATGGCCTCCTCGCCGGACCGAGGGCGCTCGAGCACGCCGTGGACGTCGTCCTCCTCTTCGAGGGCGACCCCCGGTCGGGGCAGCGAGCCCTCGCCGGGGGCAAGAACCGCTTCGGCGCCGAGGGGGAGAGCTCGTGGTTCGAGATGAGCGCGGGCGGCCTCCGTGAGATCGACGCGGCGGGGATCCTCCGGCCCGGCGAGCGCGTCGCGGGGGCCGCGCTGGCGCTCCCGATGGCCGGGCGCCGCGCGATCGCGGTCGAGATCCAGGCGCTCGTCGGCTCGACCGACGGCCCTCCTCGCCGGCAGAGCACGGGCCTGGACCCCAAGCGGTTCCAGCTGCTGGCCGCCGTGCTCGACCGGGCCGGTGGGTTCTCCGCGGGTCGCGCGGAGCTCTTCGGCGCCACCTCCGGCGGCATGCGCGTCGACGACCCGGCGGCCGACCTGGCGATCCTGGCCGCGCTGGCGTCGGCGCTGAGCGGGAGGCCGGTCCCGCCCGGCACGGCGTTCCTCGGTGAGGTGTCCCTGACGGGTGTGGTCCGTCCCCCTTCGGGGCTGCCTCAGCGGCTGGCCGCCGCCGAAACGGCCGGTTGCGACCTCATCGTCGCCGGCGCATCGCGGGGTACCCGAGCGGACCCGCGGATCATGCCCGTCCGGCACGTTGCCGAGGCCCTGGCCTGGGCGAGCGGTGCGGGAACCAGCAGCAAGAGAGCCGCTTCCTGAAGGAGCGACCAACAGGAAGCGATAGTTCCAAGGGACTAACCCGAACAGACGAAACACGCCCTGACCTGGGCTTTTGTCTTGCGCCGGAGGGCAGGTCCGTGGTACCCTTCCTTCCTCGTCGCCCACCGCCCGTGGTCGGCCGCACGCTCGCGAAAGGGGATCACTTGCCTGCGTTCCGCAAGGGAGACACCGTCGTCCATCCGGAGCACGGCGCGGCCGTCATCCAGGAGCTGAAGGACAAGGAATTCCTCGGCGAGAAGCGGAAGTACCTCGTGCTGCGGGTCGTATACGGCGACCTCACGCTCTCGGTCCCGGTGGATTCTGCCGAGCAGGTGGGCCTGCGCCCGGTCATCAGCAAGCCCCAGGTCAAGAAGATCCTCAAGGTCCTCACCGAGTCCGAGACGATCTCCGCGGCCAACTGGAGCCGGCGCTTCAAGAACAACCTCGAGAAGCTCCATTCGGGGGATCCGTTCGAGGTCGCCGAGGTGCTCCGTAACCTCTCGATCCGCGACCGCGAGAAGGGCCTCTCCGCGGGCGAGAAGCGGATGATCCAGAAGGCCCGCCAGATCCTGATCTCCGAGCTTTCCCACGCCACGGCCAAGTCCGAGGACGACGCCGGTCTGATGATCGACGAGGTCCTGGACGGCGCCCACGGCGTGAAGATGGCCGCCGAGGCCTGAGCCGGCCGCCTCAGGACCACCGCTCCACCCGCCGATGACCCTCGTGAGGGGTCGCGTGCCCCTCTTTCGGGCTTCCCGAGCGGGGTGAGCTGGTTGAGCGAGGACGAGCAGCGGGGCGGCGAGAGCGAGGTCCTCCGAGGGCGTGTGGCGAGTGCCATCCGCCTGATGTTCGTTGCCCTCGTTGCGACCGCCGGAGCCAGGGTCGGCGAAGCGATCGCCACGGCGAACCCCAGCCAGGCCCTCCTGCTGGTGTTCCTGGGCGCGGCGATCGGCTACGTCGTGGGCGGGGTCTTCGGACGGGCCACCCTCAAGGCGGTCCACGGTCTCGAGGTCGAGCTCGGGCGCAAGCCGACGCCGATGCTCGCCGGCGGCGTCGTCGGTCTGGTGATCGGCCTGATCGTCGCGGCGCTGATGATGGTGCCGCTGCTCTTCCTGCCGGCCGCGGCGTCCTGGCCGGCCATCGTCTTCCTGTACCTCACGGTGGGAACCCTCGGCTATCGCCTCGGTCAATCGAAGTACGAGGCGTTGTTCGGTCTCGTCGGGATCAAGCCGCGTGCCGTCTCGCGCGGGGATCTCCACGTCCTCGACACGAGCGCGCTGATCGACGGGCGCGTGATCGACCTGGTCGCCACCGGATTCGTCGGCGGCACGGTGCTGTTGCACGAGGGCGTGCTGAAAGAGCTCCAGTCGATCTCGGACTCGTCGGACCCGAGTCGACGGACGCGGGGTCGTCGCGGGCTCGACGTGCTCGTCGAGCTTCAGAAGGCGCCGACGGTCCAGATCCAGTTGGTTGAGGAGCCCGGGGTGATGGACGTCGACGCCGCACTCGTGCGCCTCGCCCGGGAGCGCGGCGCGGAGCTGATCACGGTCGACCACAACCTGGCGAGGGTGGCCGAGGCGCTCCGCGTGCCGGTGGCGCAGATCAACGCGCTGGCGTCGCGCTTCCGCGTCCCGTACACCGCGGGCGACGAGCTGACGGTCCGTCTGGTGAAGGAGGGCCGCGAGCACGGGCAGGCGGTCGCGTACCTCGACGACGGGACGATGGTCGTGGTCGAGAAGGCCGCTGACGAGATCGGCACGCAGGTCGAGATCCGCGTGACGAACGTGATCCAGACGACCACGGGTCGGATGATCTTCGCCGCGCTCAACGGCGAGGCGACGGTCTCGGCCCCGTCCACGGCCTGACGGGCGGCGCCCGGCGGATCCCGTCGCGGGTCGTCTGCGATGCTTCGGTCCATGGAGGCGCCGCAGGTGGTCGTGATCGTGCTCGGCGCCGGCGCCGGTCGGCGGCTGGGCGGGACCGAGCCGAAATCCTTCCTGAGCATCGGCGG